>JBMZPN010000024.1:0-17048 GCA_049620845.1 Puniceispirillum sp. (SeqCode) | reverse complement strand
AGACGATGTCACAGACCCCAAAATCAGGAACCAACCAAGCCCTGTTTTTGAATAAAGATCAGGGTTGGCAACAGATAAGTCGAGACGATAATGGATACATCATCAATCCCGGGTATGGAACTCATTCAGGTCGCCGATGTGGTGGCGCGTGAAAAATCGATTGACCGCGAAGAAGTCATGCTGGCCATGGAAGAAGCGATCCAGAAAGCTGGCCGGGCAAAATACGGTCTGGAACGAGATATCCGTGCCATGATCGATCGCAAATCAGGGGCGATCCGTCTGGAACGCTGGATGGAAGTTGTCGAAGAGGTCGAGGATGACGAAACCCAGATCAGCGTTGCCGAAGGTGCCAAGCTGAATCCGGCATTGGGTGTGGGTGAATTTTCCAAGCAGTCACTACCGCCAATCGAATTTGGCCGCATTGCCGCCCAAACGGCCAAGCAGGTGATTTCGCAAAAGGTGCGCGATGCCGAGCGGGCACGTCAGTTTGAAGAATATAAAGACCGCGTTGGTGAAATTGTCGTTGGTACCATCAAGCGCGCCGAAAGCTATTCGATTACTGTCGATCTTGGCCGCGCCGAGGCGGTGATCCGCCGCGAAGAAATGATCCCGCGTGAAAATCTGCGCCAAGGTGATAGGGTACGCGCCTATATCATTGATGTGCGTGAAGAACAGCGTGGTCCGCAAATCTTCCTGTCACGTGCCTGTAACGAATTCATGGCCAAGCTGTTTACGCAGGAAGTGCCAGAAATCTATGACGGCATCATCGAGATAAAAGGTGTGGCACGTGAAGCGGGTAGTCGCGCCAAAATTTCGGTATTGTCGAATGATCCGGGCATTGATCCGGTCGGCGCCTGTGTAGGTATGCGCGGAAGCCGTGTTCAGGCGGTTGTTGGCGAATTGCAGGGCGAGAAAGTGGAAATTATTCCGTTCAATGAAGACCCTGCCGCCTTTGTCGTAAACGCACTGGCACCAGCCGAAGTGGCCAAGGTGGTGATGGATGAAGTGGCGGGACGGATGGAAGTTGTTGTGCCTGATGACCAGCTTAGCCTTGCGATTGGCCGCCGTGGCCAGAATGTGCGCCTCGCCTCGCAATTGTCAGGCTGGTATATCGATATTCTGACCGAAGCCGAAGAATCGGATCGCCGTCAGGAAGAATTCCGCACCCGTTCGACAGGCTTTATCGAAGCTTTGAACATCGATGATGTGATCGCGCATCTGCTGGTGGCCGAAGGCTATGTTCTGCCGGAAGAGATTGCCGAAAGCACGGTTGAGGAACTGGCCGCTATTCAGGGCTTTGACGAAGATATCGCAACCGAACTGCAAAATCGTGCGGTTGATTATGTCGAGCGTGAAACCACAAGAATCAATGACGCGCTTGATAATCTGAAAGTGGCCGATGATCTGCGCGCCTTTGAATATATCAGTCTGGCGATGCTGTTGACGCTGGCTGAAAATAATATCCTGACGCTTGATGATCTGGCCGACCTTGATAATGAGGAGCTGGTCAGCTTGCTGAGCGAACATGGTCTGAGCGATGACGCCGAGGCTGGCGATATCATCATGGCTGCACGGGCGCACTGGTTTGATGACGAAGACGATCAGGCCACAGATGCAACTGATACAGAGGCAGAGGCAGGTGACACATCTGCTGACGCATCTGACAGCTAGATCATGTCGGGATTGGCCTCATGGTTACGCGCACCTGCATCGCAACGGGACAAACGCTTCCCACCAACAACCTGATTCGCTTTGTTGCGAGTCCGGATGGGGTGGCGGTTGCCGATCTTGCCGAACGGTTGCCCGGGCGCGGGGCATGGGTGATGGCCGATGCCGCCAGTATTTCAAAAGCCGATAGTAAAGGCCATTTCAAGCGCGCCCTTGGTGTAGGGCTGGCCAATGATGGCGATGATATCAGCCATATCATGACTATGCTGCGGAACCGCGTTCTGTCATTAGTGGCCATGGCGCGCCGGTCAGGCATTGCTTTTGCCGGTGCCGGAAAATTGCTTGTAGATGGCACTTTTGATGCGCTTCTGGCAGCGCAGGACGCATCGGAACGTGAATGTAGAAAGCTTGAAAAAAAGCTGGGTGTGAGCTGGGTCAGCCAGACGCTGACGGCTGCCGAGCTTGGCCAGATTTTCGGAAGAGACACTATTGCCTATGTAGGGCTTCGGGGTGCGGCAGCGCGTGGCGGTGTGGCACTGATTGGTAATTTGCATGACGAGATCATGCGTTTAGACGGGTTTTATGGTGCTACGGGTTGTCAGGACTAGCCTGACAGGTGTATCACCTAGCCATGTGAATTATGGCTTGGCGAATTATGGCTTGCATATTCGGCCTGGACATAAATTCGGATGAGAGGGTCAAAGATGAGTGACGAGAGCGGCAAAACTAAGAAACTGAGCCTGTCCAGTGGCAAGTTAACACTGGGCAACTTGGATGCGGGTAAAATGCGGACAGGCCCATCCGTGACCGGACGCAAGACGGTTCAGGTTGAAGTGCGCCGTAAACGTGCGCCTGCTGCGCCATCACGTTCCGGCCAGCCAGCCGCCGAAGCGGCTACACCGCAGGTCGCCCCAGAAGCTCCAAAGGTGAGTGAAACTGCCGAGGCCGCGCCCGCGGCAACGCCAGCGGCAGAAGATAAATTAACCGCGCAGGAACGCGCCGCCCGCGTACGCGCTTTGCAGGGAGGGTTGAAAAAGCCTGCCCCATCTGCCGATGAGGATGACGCCGCTCCTGTTGCGGCTGAAGATAGCGCGCCGGATGAGGCACCAGCAGCAGAAGCCGAGACTGTCCCTGCTCCCGAACCCGAAGTGCCGCTTGATCCGGCTGAGGCGCGCCGCGCCGCCGAACTGGCCGAATTGCGCGAAATCGAAGCGGTTGAAGAAGAACGCCGTGCACAGGAAGCCAAAAAACATGCCGATACGCAAGCGCGTCGTCAGTCGGCACCTGATCGTGGCCCTGCCGCTGTACCGCAAATGCCCGATCCGATGGGTGAAGCACAGCAACGCCGCCGCAAAGCCGCCGACGAAATGGCACCACGCCGTCCAGGGGCATCGCGCCGCGATACCAATAACCGCCGCCAATCCGGCAAGATGACAATTAATCAGGCGCTTTCAGGTGATGATAGCCGGCGTCAACGGTCGCTGGCATCGGTCAAGCGCCAACGCGAAAAGGCGCGGATGCGTGAAGAACAGCCGCAGGTCAAGCAGGTCAGGGATGTTACGATTCCCGATACAATCAGTGTCAGCGAGCTGGCCAACCGCATGGCCGAACGTACGGCTGATGTTGTCAAGGAGCTGATGAAGCTGGGCATTATGGCTACCGCCACCCAGACCATTGATGGTGAAACAGCCGAACTGGTTGTGGGCGAATTCGGCCATAAGGTGCAACGTGTTTCCGAATCGGATATCGAAATCGGCCTTACAGGCGAGGATGATGCCGAAGAAAACCTTCAGCCACGCCCGCCAGTGGTAACGGTCATGGGACATGTTGACCATGGTAAAACCAGCTTGCTCGATGCGATCCGCCGCACCGATGTGGCGGCAGGCGAGTCTGGCGGCATTACCCAGCATATTGGTGCCTATCAGATCACCACAGCGAATAAGAATGTGATTACCTTTATCGATACGCCTGGCCACGAAGCCTTTACCGAAATGCGGTCACGTGGTGCTAATATTACCGATATTGTCGTGCTGGTTGTGGCTGCCGATGACTCGGTTATGGCACAGACAGTCGAAGCGATTAATCATGCGAAAGCGTCAGGATGTCCGGTGATTGTTGCGGTGAATAAATGCGACAAGCCAGAAGCCGACCCCCAGCGTGTGCGGAATGATCTGCTACAGCAGGAAATCGTGACCGAGGATTTTGGCGGTGATGTGCTTTGTGTTGATGTTTCGGCGCATACCGGCCTTGGTCTGGACAAGCTGGAAGAAGCGATCATGCTGCAATCCGAACTGCTGGAATTGCGCGCCAATCCGGATCGCAATGCCGAAGGCGTGGTGATCGAATCAAAAGTCGAACGTGGACGTGGCTCGGTGGCTACCTTGCTGGTTCAGCGCGGTACCTTGCAGCAAGGCGATATTTTTGTCATTGGTGCCGAAAGCGGCCGTGTGCGCGCGTTGCTTGATGACCGCGGACAGAAGCTGAAAGAAGCAAAGCCGGGACAGCCGGTCGAAATTCTGGGTCTGAACGGTACGCCGATGGCTGGTGATAGCTGTGTGGTTGTCGAAACCGAAGCGCGGGCGCGCGAAATTGCCGAATACCGGACGCGTCGTAACAAGGAACATGATGCCGCCCGCGGTGCCCGCGGGTCGGTCGAACAGATGCTGTCGGCGATTGCCGCCGGTGAGGCCGAAGAACTGCCTGTGGTCATCAAGACCGACGTGCATGGATCGCTGGAAGCTATCCGTGTTGCGCTGGAAAAGCTGGGTACCGAACAGGTCAAGGTGCGGATCTTGTCATCAGGTGTCGGCGCGTTGAGCGAGTCAGATATCAGCCTTGCCACCGCATCGAATGCGCTGGTGATCGGCTTTAATGTCCGTGCGATTCCGCAAGCACGCGATCTGGCCAAGCGCGATGGCGTTGAAATCCGTTATCATTCGATCATTTATGAACTGATCGATGAAGTGAAAGCGGCGATGGGCGGCTTGCTCAGCCCGGATACGCAAGAGGACTTTATCGGCTATGCCGAAATCCGGCAGGTATTTGGCGTGTCGAAAGTTGGCAAGGTTGCCGGTTGTATGGTGACCGAAGGCGTTATCAAGCGTGGCTGCAAGGTGCGTTTGCTACGTGATAATGTCGTGATCCATGAAGGTGCATTAAAGACATTGAAACGCTTCAAGGACGAGGTCAAAGAAGTGCGTGAAGGCTTTGAATGCGGCATGGGCTTTGAGAACTATTCGGACATTCAGGAAAAAGACATGATCGAATGTTTCGAAATCCGTGAGATTGCCCGTACCCTCGACTAGTTATCGGATGTAGCATTGCCATGCCGGACGTGATGGACGGCTTCGGGATATCATTTGCCAGCCGATAGGTGATCTGAAGCAAACCGACAGATGGTGTTGTGTGAAAGGAAGTTGTCATGTCATCAAAATCACGCAACAGCCATAGCGCAAAAGGACCAAGCCAGCGTCAGCTGCGTGTTGGTGAAGCGCTACGCCATGCTTTGTCGGACATTCTGTTTCGGGAAGATTTCTTTGATCCCGATCTGGAAAATGTGTCGATCACGATTTCGGAAATTTCGATCAGCCCTGATCTCAGCAATGCGCGGGTCTATACGATGCCGCTTGGCGGGGTAAATGTCGAAGTCGTTCTGCCTGCCTTGAACCGGTTGGCACCCAAGATCCAGAGCATGGTGGCACAGCGCGTGCATTTACGCCGTGCGCCGAGATTGAAATTTCTGCTTGATGAAAGTTTTGAAAATGCCGCGCGGATGAATGTTCTGTTCAATGCGCTGCATCAGGACAAATAAAGATGACGCGTAAAGCAAAGTCGCGCAAAAATGGCCAGCCGGTGCATGGCTGGGTGAATCTGGATAAGCCTGTCGGGGTCAGTTCGGCCAAGGCGGTGGCGATCGTCCGGCGCGTATTCAATGCGGCCAAAGCCGGACATGGCGGTACGCTTGATCCGTTGGCAAGCGGGGTGCTGCCTATCGCGCTTGGCGAAGCGACAAAAACGGTGGCTTTTGCCATGGGCAGTCATAAATCCTATGAATTCACGCTGGCATGGGGTGTTGAAACCAGCACCGATGATGCCGAAGGTACGGTCACGCACACATCGGAAAACCGCCCTAGCGAAGCCGAAGTCATGGCATTTCTGCCGCAATTTACCGGCCATATCGAACAGGTGCCGCCAGCCTATTCGGCGATCAAGGTCGATGGGCAACGTGCCTATAAGCTGGCGCGCAAGGCCGATACAGGTGATGATGTGCCTGCGGTGAAGCTGGCGCCCCGCCCGATCTTTATCGAAACATGCAGATTGCTATCGCATAATGAAAGCGAAGCACGGTTTTATGTGGCCTGTGGCAAAGGTGCCTATATCCGGTCACTGGCGCGCGATATTGGCCGCGCGGTGGGTAGTGCCGCGCATGTGACAAGCCTGCGCCGCGTGTCGGTTGGCCGTTTTCACGCCGATCAGGCGATTTCACTAGATTTTCTGGAAAATCTGGAGCATAGTGCGCCCGCTTTCGAGCATTTACATCCTGTTGTGAGTGCGCTGGACGACATCCCGGCGTTACCCATCTCGGGGGATGAGGCATCCCTGCTTCGTCATGGCCAGACCCTTGGCGCTTTGAGTCAGTCCGCACAATTGCGGTTTGCTGATCTGGCAGGGGGACAGACCGGCATTGCCATGCATGGCGATTTACCGGTGGCGCTGGTGGCGATCAAAGCAGGGGCTGTATGCCCTGTCCGTGTTTTAAACTTGTAAAACCATAGGAGGTTTTGATGTCGATTACGAATGAACGCAAAGCTGAATTGATTAAAGAATTCGGCAAAAGTGATAAAGATTCCGGATCATCTGCTGTACAGGTCGCGATTTTGTCGGAGCGTATCCGCAATCTGACCGAGCATCTGAAGACACATAAGAAAGACTTTGGTTCGCGCCGTGGTCTGCTGTCAATGGTTGGCCAGCGCCGGAGCCTGCTTGATTATATCAAGGCAGGTGATGTGGCGGCCTATAAGGCACTTATCGAAAAGCTAGGCCTGCGCCGTTAACGCATTATGTGATCTGGCCATGACACCGCTTTGACGGGTGGCCGCATATTTGAACGAATTGAAACCGCTATCCGATCCGGATGGCGGTTTTGCTTTGTAATTCTATTTGCTTTTTCATCAATGACATGTCAAAAGATGCCTACGAAAAAGGAAAAACAAAAATCAGGCACAATATTGAGACCGTGGGTGCCTTTCACCATGTTGGTAAAGCCATCGCATTGGGCGCATGGCACATGATATTCATCCCACATTAAATCCTTACTGACCGACCTTTTTCCGACTGGCTTTGCCTATGCAGAACCAGTTCTGGTGTCTGATTTAAGAACGTACGAGAGAGATATAACTAGATGTTTAAAATATTCCGCAAAGAATTGGATTGGGGCGGCACGCCACTGGTACTGGAATCCGGAAAAGTTGCCCGTCAAGCCGATGGTGCTGTCCTTGTCACCCTTGGTGAAACCACAGTTTTATGTACGGCCGTTGCCGCACAGCAAGCAAAGCCAGGTCAGGATTTCTTTCCGCTGACCGTTAATTATCAGGAAAAAGCCTTTGCCGCTGGTAAAATCCCAGGTGGCTTTTTCAAACGCGAAGGTCGTCCATCAGAAAACGAAACACTTGTCTGTCGTCTGATTGACCGCCCTATTCGCCCGCTTTTCCCGAAATCATTCAAATGCGAAACACAGGTTATCTGTACAGTGCTGGCGCATGATATGGAAAACAACCCCGACATCGCCGCGATGATTGGTGCTTCGGCCGCGCTGACCTTGTCAGGCGTACCGTTCTTTGGCCCGATTGCCGGTGCCCGCGTCGGCTGGATCAATGACGAATATGTGCTGAACCCAACGGTTGAGCAGATGGAAGAAAGCGATCTTGATCTGGTGATGGCCGGTACGATCGAAGGCGTGCTGATGGTTGAATCCGAAGCGAAAGAGCTGTCGGAAGAGGTCATGCTTGGTGCGGTGAATTTCGGGCATGATGCGATCAAGCCGGTAATCGAAGCGATTATCGATCTGGCCGAGTCATGTGCCAAGGAGCCACGCGATCTTCCGGAAGAGCCAGCCGAAACCGGCACGATCACCGATATGCTGAAAGAATTCGAGGGTGCTTTTGAAGCTGCCTATAAAATTGCCGATAAAACCGAACGCCAAGACGCGGTCGGGGCTGTGCGTACCGAAGCCAAGGAAAAAATTGGCGAAGAGTATGATGCGGTTCTGGTTGGCGGTCTGATCAAAGAGCTTGAAGCGGATGTTGTCCGTGGGGCGATTCTGAAAACCGGCGTGCGGATTGATGGCCGTGATACGAAAACAGTGCGGGCAATCGTGTCCGAGGCTGGCTTTCTGCCACGTGCGCATGGATCGGCCTTGTTCACCCGTGGTGAAACACAGGCGATGGTTGTTGCCACGCTTGGCACCGGACAGGATGAGCAGATCATTGACTCGCTGGTAGGCGAAGGCCGTTCGAACTTCATGCTGCATTACAACTTCCCGCCTTATTCGGTCGGTGAAGCTGGCCGCGTTGGTTCGCCCGGACGCCGTGAAATCGGACATGGCAAGCTGGCATGGCGGGCGATCCGTCCGTTGATGCCAAGCAAGGAAGAATTTCCCTATACCGTGCGTCTGGTATCCGAGATTACCGAATCAAACGGATCGTCATCAATGGCGACGGTCTGTGGTGGTTCGCTGGCATTGATGGATTCAGGTGTGCCGCTGGCACGTCCGGTTGCCGGTATTGCCATGGGTCTGATCAAGGAAGGTGACGAGTTTGCCGTGCTGTCCGATATTCTGGGTGACGAAGATCATCTTGGCGATATGGACTTCAAGGTTGCCGGTTCGGATGCCGGAATCACATCTTTGCAGATGGATATCAAGATCACGTCAATCACACCCGAGATCATGCAGATTGCGCTGGATCAGGCACGTGATGGCCGTATCCATATACTGGGCGAGATGGCAAAAGCGCTGACCTCGGCACGTGAAGTGCTGGCTGACAGTGCGCCGAAAATCACCACGCTGAATATCCCTGTCGACAAGATTCGCGATATCATCGGCCCTGGTGGCAAGATCATTCGTGAAATCTGTGAAACCACAGGTGCCAAGATCGATATCGAAGATGATGGTACGGTCAAGGTGGCGGCGGTTACAGGTGCTTCGGGTGAAGCTGCGGTGGCACGGATTCGCGACATCGTTGCCGAGCCTGAACTGGGCGTGATCTATAATGGTAAAGTTGTCAAAACGGTCGATTTTGGTGCCTTTGTCAATTTCCTTGGTGCCAAGGACGGTCTGGTTCATATTTCCGAACTGCAAAATGGCCGTACCGAAAAAACCACCGATATCTGTAAAGAAGGTGACACCGTCAAGGTCAAGGTCATCGGCTTTGATGATCGCGGTAAGGTCAAGCTGTCAATGAAGCGTGTCGATCAGGAAACAGGTGCTGATCTGGAAGCGGCTGATGCCGAAGGCGATGCGGCTGAATAGACCAAAGCTTTAGAATATATATAACAATAAAGGCGGGGCGTGATCCCCGCCTTTTTCTATGGTTAATTCTGAGATGTGATATAAAGTGGCTTGCATGCAGGGTGATGCGCCGTCTGGCGCGGATGCCGAGTATCTGCGCGCATGACCAAGGGATACGGCCATCATGACACAAAAACGCAAAATTCTGGTAACAGGCGGCGCAGGCTATATCGGCAGCCATATGGTGCTGGCATTGCTTGATGCAGGTCATGAAGCGGTCATTCTGGATAATTTTTCCACCGGACATGAACAGCTGGTACCCGCAGGCGTTACCGTGGTGCGCGGTGATGTTGGTGATAGGCAGGTGACCGATGCCCTGTTCGCCGCCCATGATTTTGACGCGGTGGTGCATTTTGCCGCGTCGATCGTGGTGCCTGAATCGGTGGCTGATCCGTTGAAATATTATATCAATAACACGCTGAATACGGCTCATCTGATCGCGGCCTGCGTCAAGGCCGGGGTCAAGCGCTTTATTTTTTCGTCAACGGCGGCGGTTTACGGCGAACATGCGCAAGAACCAATCGATGAAAGTGCATTACCGGTGCCGGAAAACCCCTATGGGGCGTCGAAATTAATGTCGGAAACAATCCTGCGCGATACCGCCAAAGCGCATGATCTGTCCTATGTGGTGTTGCGCTATTTCAATGTCGCAGGGGCTGATCCTGCTGGACGATCAGGCCAATTATCGAAACCCGCAACGCATCTGATAAAGGTTGCGGGCGAGCTGGCATGTGGCAAGCGTGATGCGATGCAGATTTTCGGTACTGATTACGATACGCCGGATGGCACCTGTATCCGTGACTATATCCATATCAGTGATCTGATCGGGGCGCATATGGTGGCGCTGGATTATCTGATGGATGGCGGCGCGCCAGTGATTGCAAATTGCGGCTATGGCACCGGCAATTCGGTGCGCGATGTGCTGGCGTCAGTGGCGCGGGTGTCGGGATCGAATCTGAATGTTACCGAAGCGCCGCGGCGGCCAGGTGATGCGGTCTATCTGGTGGCGGATTCGAGTCTGCTGAAACACACGCTTGGCTGGGTGCCGAAATATGACGATCTTGATGTGATTGTCAAAAGCGCGATCGACTGGGAACGCAGATTTCCTGACTAATCAAACCTCGGGCGGCACGCCAACATGGTTAAAGCCGCCATCGACATAATGAATCTCGCCAGTAACACCGGACGATAAATCCGAAATCAGATAGAGGCCGGAACGCCCGACTTCGTGGATATCCGGATTGCGGCCAAGCGGGGCATTTTCTTCGGAATGACGATAAATGTGGCGCGCGCCGGTGATCGCGGCACCGGCCAGCGTTTTCATGGGGCCAGCAGACAGGCCATTGACGCGGATATTATGACCGCCAAGATCAACCGCCAGATAGCGCACCGAACTTTCGAGCGCGGCCTTGGCAACACCCATGACATTATAGTTCGGGGTGATGCGCTGGGCACCGATATAGCTTAGGGTCACAAGCGATCCGCCAGATGGCATCATATGGCGTGCGGCCTGTGCAGCTTCGGTAAAGGAAAAGGCCGAGACCATCATCGTATCGGTGAAATTCTGCCGACTGGTATCCATATAGCGGCCTTTAAGCTCGTTCTTGTCGGAAAAGGCCAAAGCATGAACCACAAAATCAATCGATGACCATGTTTTTGACAGGCTTTCAAAACATGTTTCGACAGCACCTTCATGGGCGACGTCACATTCGATCAATAAATCGGAACCGACGGACTCGGCTAGCGGCCGCAAGCGTTTGCCAAAGCCTTCCATCTGATAGGAAAAAGCCAGCTCGGCACCCTGACTGGCGGCGGCGGCGGCAATGCCCCACGCAATTGAGCGTTCATTGGCAACGCCCATGATGAGGCCGCGTTTGCCAGCCAGAATTGACCCCGGTGCCATCATATTCATATCGGCTGAGTCGCTCATCTTAGACTTTCCGCAAAGCCAGAGTCGCGTTAGTGCCGCCAAAGCCGAAGGAATTCGACAAAGCCAGCTTGATATCGACATTATCCATACGCGTTGACGGTACCGGAATATCACCAATCGCCGGATCGGGATTTTCGATATTGGCCGAGGCGGCGATAAAGCCGTTCTGCATCATGATCATGGTGTAGATGGCTTCCTGAACGCCGGTAGCGCCCAGTGAATGCCCTGTCAGTGATTTTGTCGAGGTGACTACAGGCAGATAGCCGCGCGGCCCGAACACTTCGCGGACGGCGTCAAGTTCCTTGGTATCGCCAACAGGTGTCGAGGTGCCATGCGCATTGATATAGTCAACCTTGTCGTCAATTTTATTGCCGTCAAAGCCATCAAGTGCCAGCTGCATACAGCGTATCGCGCCTTCACCTGAAGGGGCGACCATATCATGACCATCCGAATTGGCGCCATAGCCAACAAGCTCGGCATAGATTTTCGCACCGCGCGCGATGGCACGATCCATATCTTCAAGCACAACCATGCCGCCACCGCCAGCAATGACAAAGCCGTCACGATCGGTATCATAGGCGCGCGAGGCTTTTTCCGGCGTGTCGTTATATTTCGAGGACATTGCGCCCATAGCGTCAAACAGGACGGATAAAGTCCAGTGCAATTCTTCACCGCCGCCAGCAAAGACAATGTCCTGACTGCCGTTACGGATCGCATCGGCACCCGACGTGATGCAATGTGCCGAGGTCGAACAGGCCGAGGTGATCGAAAAGTTCAGTCCCTTGATTTTGAAAAAGGTCGCGATACAGGCCGAAACGGTCGATGACATGCAGCGTGGTACCATATAGGGGCCAACGCGCTTTGGCCCTTTTTCGCGTGTCGTATCAAAGGCGGTGAGCATATTGGCAGTTGATGGCCCGCCTGAACCGGCAATCAGACCGGTGCGCGGGTTTGAAACATCATCTTCGCCAAGGCCGGAATCGGCAATCGCCTGTTCCATCGCCAGCACAGCATAGGCCGCGCCCTCGCCCATAAAGCGCATCTGTTTGCGGTCAATATGTTCGGTAACGTCCATCTTGACGGTGCCATGCACCTGACTGCGAAAGCCAAGTTCGGTATATTCCGGCGCGGCGACGATGCCAGATTTGCCAGCGCGCAAAGATTCGGTAACTTCGGCAACGTTATTGCCAATCGATGATACAATGCCAATTCCGGTTATCGCAACGCGGCGCATATCAGGCTCCTTCTGGCTGGAATAATCCAACTCTGATGTCATTGGCTTCAAAAACAACCTCGCCATCACACAGCACCTTGCCGTCGGCGATGCCCATAACAAGACGGCGCATGATAACGCGCTTCATATCAAGACGGAATGTTACCAGCTTGTTGCTAGGCAAAATCTGGCCGGTGAATTTAACTTCGCCAACCGATAAAGCGCGGCCACGGCCAAGCCCGCCTGACCAGCCAAGGAAAAAGCCGACAAGCTGCCACAGGGCATCCATACCAAGACAGCCCGGCATGACCGGATCGCCTTCAAAATGACAGGGGAAAAACCAAAGGTCGGGATTGATATCGAATTCGGCATCGATCTGGCCTTTGCCAAAATCGCCACCATCGGCATCAATGCGTGTAATCCGGTCGCACATGAGCATTGGTGGCATCGGTAATTGCGGATTGCCAGGTCCAAACATTTCGCCTTTCGCACAGCTTATAAGCTCGTCATAGGTGAATGAGTTCTGATTGCTTGGTGACATGTTAACTTCCTCTTATAAGAATGCTGGAGGTCTTCCAGCTTGTCAGTAACGCCCGACGACGCCTTCACTCAGGATAAGCGGGCAATTCGCGCCATAAATCCAGGGGACATTATGCCCCAGCCCATCTGTTTCAACCTATTTGCCAAAGACCGAAACAGGCCTGACTTCAGCTTTACTAATATGGCCTAAGAAAGCACGAAATAAGCCCTAAAGCCAAGGTAATATTGACAAAATATTTGGGAGCGTTCATTTTCATTGCAAATGGTTGACAAAAATTCAAATAGGTCTGCAGGTTCGGCAGGCATTGGTGCCCAAAAGCCAGCCCAAGAGGGTGATCATGTTATCCGTGATCATGACATTGGCGATGGTCACAGGCAGGCTCTGATAGCACGTCTGCGCGGTGTGGGGTTGCGCCCGACCCGCCAGCGTATTGCGATCGCTGCCTTGCTGCTTGATGGCCGTCACCGACATGTATCAGCCGAACAGCTGACCGCCGAAATTGCCAATGCGGGAACGCATGTTGCCGATGCCACCGTCTATAATACGCTGAACCAGTTTACCGAGGCCGGATTGCTGCGCCGGATCACCCTGCATAATGAACATAGTATTTTCGATACGAATGTTGACCATCATCATCATTTTTACGATGCCGATAATGACAAACTGACCGATATTGCATCGGATGATGTGATTCTGGCACAACTGCCGGAAGCCCCTGACGGGCATGAAATTTCATCGGTTGATGTGGTTATCAATATCACCACCAAGTAAGGCCTTTCACGTTCCAAGCCGAATGATTGCACGTCGCCAGATGCGGCATTAATAAAATTCATTTCAAACAGGCTTGACCTTGCCTGTCTGGACTCATATCTTTTTTGTAATCGTTCTAAAGAATTAACAATTACTGATTTGCGAATTGGTGCCTGTTGCATCTTTAGTCCGGTTATCATGAGACAGTTTGACAATACCAACCCGATCGGAGAGACAAATGGACGGCGAAAGCAAATGCCCGGTAATGCACGCACCTCAAACTAACGCAACTGCTGGCGGTACATCTAACCGCGACTGGTGGCCGAATGCGCTTAATCTTGGCATTTTGCATCAGCATTCGTCTGCGTCGGATCCAATGGGTGCAGATTTCAATTATGCCGATGAGTTCAAGAAGCTCGATTATACCGCGCTGAAAAAAGACCTGCACGATCTGATGACCGATTCACAGGACTGGTGGCCAGCCGATTACGGACATTACGGCCCCCTGTTTATCCGGATGACATGGCATGCGGCGGGTACCTATAGAACAGGTGATGGCCGTGGCGGCGGCGGTACAGGTGCACAGCGTTTTGCCCCGCTTAATAGCTGGCCGGATAATGGTAATCTTGATAAAGCGCGGCGTCTTCTGTGGCCGATCAAACAGAAATATGGCAAGCAGATTAGCTGGGCTGATCTTTTGATTCTGGCAGGTAATGTCGCGATCGAATCGATGGGTGGCAAGACCTTTGGGTTTAGTGGTGGCCGTCCCGATATCTGGGCACCGGAAGAAGATATCTATTGGGGTCTTGAAACGGACTGGCTGGCGAATGGCCGCTATTCAGGCGACCGTGATCTGGCGCATCCTCTGGCGGCGGTGCAGATGGGATTGATCTATGTGAATCCAGAAGGCCCTGACGGCAATCCTGATCCGCTGGCAAGTGCCAGAGATATCCGCGAAACATTCGGCCGCATGGCGATGAATGACGAAGAAACCGTCGCCCTGACTGCTGGTGGCCATACATTCGGTAAAGCGCATGGTGCTGGCGATGCCGCCCTTGTCGGGGTTGAGCCGGAAGGTGCCCCGATCGAAGAGATGGGCTTTGGCTGGAAAAACGCGCATGGCAAAGGTAAAGGCCGCGATACCATCACCAGTGGCATCGAAGGTGCCTGGACAGCGAATCCGACACAGTGGGATAATGGCTATTTTGACCTGCTACTTGGCTATGAGTGGAAATTGGTGAAGAGTCCGGCGGGCGCGCATATCTGGCACGCGATTGACCAGAAAGAGGACGATATGGCACCTGATGCCGAGGATTCCTCAATCCGCGTACCAACGATGATGACAACTGCCGATATGGCGATGCGCGAAGACCCGATCTATCGTGAAATCTCCGAGCGGTTCCACAAGAATCCGGATCAGTTCGCCGATGCTTTTGCCCGTGCATGGTTCAAATTGCTGCATCGTGATATGGGCCCGCGCACCCGCTATATGGGACCCGAAGTACCCGCAGAAGAGCTGATCTGGCAGGATCCGGTACCAGCTGGCAATAGCGACTATGATGTTGCGGCTGTTAAAGCGCGTATCGTCGATAGTGGTCTGAGCGTTCAGGAAATGGTCGAAACCGCCTGGGCTAGCGCGTCTACCTATCGCGGGTCTGACATGCGCGGTGGTGCCAATGGCGCCCGCATCCGTCTGGCACCGCAAAAGGACTGGGAGGTCAATAAGCCAGACCAGCTTGGCCGTGTGCTGGATGTGCTGACAGCCATTGCCGCCGATACAGGTGCATCGGTTGCCGATGTGATTGTGCTGGCGGGTAATGTCGGTATCGAGCAGGCATCCGGTGCGAAGGTTGGCTTTAAGCCAGGTCGCGGCGATGCCACGCAGGAACAGACCGATATCGAGTCATTTTCAGTGCTTGAGCCTGATGCTGACGGTTTCCGCAACTATCAGAAAGCCGAGTTTTCGTTCAGCCCTGAAGAAATGCTGCTTGATAAAGCCCATCTGCTGGGTCTGACAGCGCCGGAAATGACCGTGCTTGTCGGCGGTATGCGTGCGCTTGGTATCAGTGCCAACGGACATGGTGTATTTACCGAAACGCCGGGCAAACTGACCAACGACTTTTTCAAGACATTGCTGGATATGCAGGTTGAATGGAAGCCAACCGGCAGCAATAGCTATGAAGCAACAGATCGTGCGAGCGGCAAAAAGGTCAGAACAGCATCGCGTGTTGATCTGGTCTTTGGATCCAATTCGCAGCTTCGTGCGCTAGCCGAAGTCTATGCCACGGATGATGCCGCAAACAGCTTTGTGGCTGACTTTATCGCGGCGTGGGAAAAGGTTATGAATAATGACCGTTTCGATCTGGCCTAGATAGCCGGATGTAACTTATATATGGACGGCCTAGTTGATGACTTCGCCGTCCATAATGCCCCAGATTGTATCGCGCGGCACCCAGCCGGTAATATCGCCATGTGCAATCCGGCACCATTGTTTCGGACATTTTTCAAGATCAAGTAGCGCCCCGCGTTCGGCCACGGCGATGACGCGCGCATCGTCGCTATCCTGTGCGCGTATTTTGATCGCGCCTTTGGTGACAAAGGCTTTGCGTTTCAAGGATAGTAACGAGCCCTTCATCCACCCTGAAGTGCCATCATGATCGACAATTTTGCGCCACACGCCAAATTCAGCATCGACAAGAACCGGCAGACCCAGGCGCCGATATTGCCATAGAACCGGATATTCACTGCCAGGACCGGCGCGTAAATTGACCTTGGCGAATTTCAATGTCACAAAGCGCGGCACGGGCAAACCACTGCCGCGAACAGTCAGCTTTGCCTCTTGTGCCGTGGCCGGATTTACGAGCATAGCTGACCCAAATATGCCGCCAAGCACAAGAACACAAAGTATGGAGAGATGAACAAGAAGTTTTGTCATGAACCAATAGTTCTGGTAGTTTAAGTTAATATATGATGCAAATAGCACAAAGATTGTGTTGCGGCGTCTAAAAAATATTAGACCAGTTTATAAATGTTACCAACCACGCTATCACCAATGATGTGCCAGAGGGTTTAAAATGAGTCAAAGGAAACCAAAAGTTGTTTTGACCCGCAAGTTGCCTGATTCGATAGAGACCCGCATGCGGGAATTATTCGATACAACATTGAATGAAACCGACGTTGCGCTGAGCCATGACGCGCTGATTGAAGCGGTAAAAACTGCCGATGTGCTGGTGCCAACGGTGACAGATAAAATCGATGCCGATCTGATTGCCTATGCGGGTGAACAGCTAAAACTGATCGCATCTTTTGGCACCGGCGTTGACCATATCGATCTGGCGGCGGCAAAGTCGCGCGGCATTACGGTTACCAACACGCCCGG
>JBMZPN010000023.1:0-17320 GCA_049620845.1 Puniceispirillum sp. (SeqCode) | reverse complement strand
GCCATGTTACGGGTATCATTCCACATTTTTTGAACGATATCGAAGTCGGGCATCCTAATGTCAAAGACCTGCATATCGTAGACACCATGCATGAACGCAAAGCCATGATGTATGATATGGCCTCAGCATTTATTATTCTGCCCGGTGGTTTGGGTACTCTGGACGAAACCATGGAAGTCATCACATGGCGCCAGTTGAAACAGCACAGTAAACCGATCATCATTCTGAACCAGAATGGCTATTGGGATTATCTACTGGCGTTGTTTCAGTCAGTGATCGATAATGACTTCATGCATAATGACCATATCGAACATTTTGAGGTTGCGCAGAATCTTGATGAACTGGCATATCATCTGGATAAATTTGCCTGAAAATTAAGCACTTGATTGGATATTTTCCAACATTGCCCCAAGAAACAGTCTAATCAAGCTTAGGCACTTGTTTTTTATCTGTTCTAGGCTTAATAAAGCGGCATAATTACAGGATACCGTTTGTCAAATTCAACGGTCTTTAACAGCCCCCTAGCCTGACAAATTTTTGAGGAAAAAAGCATGTCCCGCATAAAGGTAAAAACGCCAGTAGTTGAACTAGATGGCGATGAAATGACCCGCATCATCTGGCAGAAAATCAAAGACAAGCTGATTTTCCCCTATCTGGATATTGACCTCAAATATTATGACCTTGGCATTGAAAAGCGCGACGAAACAGACGATCAGATCACAATCGATGCGGCCAATGCGATCAAGGAATATGGCGTTGGCGTAAAATGCGCGACCATCACGCCTGATGAAGCCCGCGTTGAAGAATTCAACCTCAAAAGCATGTACCGCTCGCCAAATGGCACTATCCGTAACATTCTTGGCGGTACGGTATTTCGCCAGCCAATCATCTGCCAGAATGTTCCGCGTCTGGTGCCCGGCTGGACACGCCCGATTGTCATTGGCCGCCACGCTTTTGGCGATCAGTACCGCGCTACCGATTTTGTTACTGAAGGCCCTGGCAAACTGACCATGACGTTCCAGCCAGCCGATGGCAGCCCTGCTGTCACGCGTGAGGTATTCGACTTCCCATCCGGCGGCGTTGCGATGTCGATGTATAATCTGGATGACTCGATCCGGGGCTTTGCGCGCGCCTGCATGAATTACGGTCTTGATCTTGGCTGGCCAGTCTATCTATCGACGAAAAACACAATTCTTAAAGCCTATGATGGCCGCTTCAAGGATCTGTTCCAAGAGGTGTTCGAGACCGAATTTGAAGACAAGTTCAAGGAAGCGGGCATTATTTATGAGCACCGCTTGATCGACGATATGGTCGCCTGTGCCATGAAATGGGATGGCGGCTTTGTCTGGGCTTGTAAAAACTATGATGGTGATGTGCAGTCAGACACGGTTGCCCAGGGGTTTGGATCGCTAGGTCTGATGACATCTGTCCTGATGACACCCGATGGCAAGACCGTCGAGTCCGAGGCGGCACATGGCACCGTCACGCGCCACTACCGCCAGCATCAACAGGGCAAAAGCACATCAACCAACCCGATTGCATCGATTTTTGCCTGGACACGTGGTCTGAGCTATCGGGCAAAATTTGATGAGACGCCAGAGGTTGCTAAATTTGCCGATACTGTTGAAAAGGTCTGCATCAGCACTGTTGAAAAAGGCCAGATGACCAAGGATCTGGCACTGCTGATTTCATCTGAGCAGCCTTATCTGGATACTGACGGTTTCCTTGATGCGATTGACCAGAATTTGCAAAAGGCCATGTCGTAAAGCACAGCCGATACATTATTACGAAAAAACCGGTATCAGTTTCTGCTACCGGTTTTTCTTTATCTGCAATATCTGCAATCGGTCATGCCCTAAAGCGCGGCGGCGACAGCCTTTAACGCACTATCGGCATCAGCTGCATTAGGACCGCCTGCCTGTGCCATATCGGGGCGGCCACCACCACCGCCACCGCCCAGCGCGGCCGAACCGACACGCACCAGATCAACAGCATTCTTTGCGTCAACCAGATCATCGGTCACGGCAACGACTATCGAGGCCTTGCCACTATCAGTAGCGACAAGACAGATCACTGCATTTTCCAGCCCCTGTTTCATCTCGTCAGCCATTGACTTCAGTTCCCGCGCAGGCGTGTCTTCCATAAGGCGACCCACAAAATTGACCCCGTTGATCTGTTCGGCACCACTACCACCAGCATCACCGCCAGCTGCTAATTTACGCCGCATCATGGTGACATCACGCTCGGCGCGTTTATTGTCTTCAAGCAGTTTGGCAACACGGTCGGCCAGCTGTTCAGGGGCAATTTTCAAAAGCTCCGCAGCCTGGCTCAATATCTGTTCACGATGCTCGATCCATTCAACCGCACCAGCCTGCGTCACCGCTTCAATCCGTCTTACACCGCCAGCAACAGCAGACTCACCAATGATTTTCAGAATGCTGATATCGCCAGTGCGATTGACATGCGTGCCACCACATAATTCAACTGACCACGCCGCACGTCCTTTGATTTCGGTGTCCCCGCCCATCTGCACAACACGGACTTCGTCACCATATTTTTCACCAAATAATGCCAACGCGCCCAGCTCGATCGCGGCTTCGGGGGTCATAATGCGGGTTGAAACATCCGAATTCATCTGTACACGACGATTGACGATGGCTTGCACACGCGCCACTTCATCTTCGGTCATGGCTTTGGGATGCGAAAAATCGAACCGCAGACGGTCTGCCCCGACCATCGATCCCTTTTGTGCCACATGCGCGCCAAGCACCTCGCGCAAGGCTTCATGCAGAAGATGCGTTGCCGAATGATTTGCCCGCAGGCGAAGCCGCCGCGCAACATCAATATCAAGACGGACATCACCGCCAACATCCAGTGACCCTTTGGTTATTGTCGCCCGATGCACGAACATACCCATCGGGGTTTTGAACGTATCGGTAACATCGGCGGCACCATTAGCCCAGCTAATTACCCCTGTATCACCAACCTGCCCGCCTGACTCGGCATAAAAAGGTGTCTGATTGGTGACGATCTGCACCTCGTCACCTGTGGCCGCACTATCGACCGAGGCACCATCACGTACCAAAGCTGTCACCTGCCCTTCGGCCGTATCGGTGCTGTAGCCCAAAAATTCGGTCGCGCCCAGTTGCTGGCCAAGATCAAGCCAGACTGTTTCGGTGGCAGCGTCACCTGACCCGCTCCACGCTTTGCGGGCGGCGGCCTTCTGGGCTTCCATGGCGGTATTGAAACCATCCAGATCAACATCCCATTCATAGCCGCGCATGAAATCCTGTGTCAGATCAAGCGGAAAACCATAAGTATCGTATAGTTTGAAAGCTGTCTTGCCATCCAGCACACCACCGGCTGATTTTCCGGCAACCTCATCATTAAGAATACGCAAGCCCCGCCCCAGTGTTTCCTTGAACCGGCTTTCTTCCAGCTTCAGCGTTTCGGTAATTAGCGCCTGTGCCCGCCCAAGTTCCGGATAATGGCCGCCCATTTCGGCAATAAGGGCGGGAACCAGCCGCCACATGGTTGGATCCTGACATCCCATCTGGTGCAGATGGCGCATGGCACGGCGCATGATACGGCGCAACACATAACCACGCCCTTCATTCGATGGCAGAACACCATCGGCAATCAGAAAAGACGAAGCCCGCAAATGATCGGCAACAACCCTATGCGACACGTTATGATCGCCATCAGCCGCCACATTAGCAGCCTCAGCCGAAGCCTCGATCAATGCCCGCATCAAATCGATATCATAATTATCATGCTTTCCCTGCAAGACAGCCGCGATACGTTCCAAGCCCATACCCGTATCAATCGAAGGCTTTGGCAGATTAATCCGTTCGCTGGCAGTTTGTTCAAACTGCATAAAGACAAGATTCCAGATCTCGATAAAGCGGTCGCCATCCTCATCCGGCGACCCCGGAGGGCCACCCGGAATATGATCGCCATGATCATAGAAAATTTCCGAACAGGGGCCGCATGGGCCAGTGTCACCCATGGCCCAGAAATTATCCGAGGTGGCGATGCGGATAATGCGCTCATCATTCAATCCGGCAATCTTTTTCCATAATGCGGCCGCTTCATCATCTTCATGATAAACGGTGACCAGTAGCTTGCTGGCATCAAGCCCATATTCACGCGTAATCAGGTTCCACGCCAGTTCAATGGCATTTTCCTTGAAATAGTCGCCAAACGAGAAATTACCCAGCATCTCAAAAAATGTATGATGCCGCGCGGTGTAACCCACATTTTCAAGGTCATTATGTTTACCGCCAGCACGTACGCATTTCTGCGATGTCGCCGCGCGCACATAATCACGCGCTTCCAGACCGGTAAACAGGTTTTTAAATTGCACCATGCCTGCATTGGTGAACATAAGGGTCGGATCATTCTGCGGTACCAGTGGGCTCGAATCGACCACCTGATGTCCGTTGCTTTGAAAATAATCCAGAAAGGTCGCGCGAATATCGTTTACGCTTGCCATCACAAATATACCTGCCGTCTTGATGCGTGTTAAAATTCAGTTAGTTCAAGCTTTGTAGCCGCGAGGCTGGCGCCCTGTCTAGTCTATCTTCACGTTCGGCGGCGCTTTTGGCAATGCTTTCACAAGAAAAGCCGAATCTCCTGCAAGGGAAATTCGGCCAAGGGAAATTCGACTTTTAGGTTTTTCATACGCTTTTGTCACAACATGCACGCACACCCTTATCAGGGGGCTTTAGGCATCAGGCGGCGTATCCGGTGAGTCAGGCTCAAGCGCTTCCTGTGAATCAGCGATCGAATTATCCAGCATCGCATCGCCGACAAGACCCGCATTCTGGCGGATAGCACCTTCGATCTCATTCGCTATGTCGGGATTTTCACGCAGGAAGTTTTTGGCATTTTCACGCCCCTGTCCCAGGCGGTCACCCTTATAGGAAATCCAGGCACCAGATTTCTCAACAATGCCGGCGGCAACGCCAAGATCAAGAAGCTCACCCATCTTGGAAATGCCTTCGCCATACATGATGTCGAATTCGATCGTACGGAACGGCGCGGCCACTTTATTTTTAACCACTTTAACGCGGGTTTGGTTGCCAACCACTTCATCGCGATCCTTGATTGCCCCGATACGGCGGATATCAAGACGAACCGACGCGTAGAATTTCAATGCGTTACCACCCGTTGTGGTTTCCGGATTGCCAAACATCACCCCAATTTTCAGACGGATCTGGTTAATGAAAATCACCAGACAGTTAGACCGTGCGATTGACGAGGTCAGCTTGCGCAAAGCCTGGCTCATCAGGCGCGCGTGCAAACCAACATGATGATCACCCATCTCACCTTCCAGTTCGGCACGTGGCACCAATGCCGCCACCGAATCAACCACCAGAACATCAATGGCGCCCGAACGCACCAGCGTATCGGCAATTTCCAGTGCCTGTTCCCCTGCATCCGGCTGGGAGATCAGCAAGTCATCAATATTGACGCCCAGTTTTTTTGCATAGACCGGATCAAGTGCATGTTCGGCATCGACAAAGGCGCAATTTCCGCCTTCTTTCTGGGCTTCGGCAACGGCGTGCAAAGCCAGCGTTGTCTTGCCTGAAGATTCAGGGCCATAGATTTCGACAATACGGCCTTTTGGAAAACCACCAATGCCAAGGCCAATATCAAGCCCGAGCGAGCCAGTTGAAATCGCCTGCACATCGACCGCCGATTCCCGCTGGCCAAGTTTCATCACCGATCCCTTGCCGAACGCCTTTTCAATCTGCCCGATTGCCGCTTCCAGCGCCTGATTCTTATCGTTATTATTCATTTTCATATCCACTACTACACCAGCCATATCATGCCTCCATGTTGCATAGCTACCCCGCGCTGTCCACGTTCAAATGACGGTTCCATAAACCTTTTGACATCGCAGGTTAAAATTTCATCATGGGTTCATTCTGTACTGTTTTTGTTCTCACTTCAAGAACATTTTCACTTTTTGTTCTCTTTTTGCAATTTTTACTCGGTTTCCGGCCGAAAATGGCGTTCACGATTAAGCCGAAATGGGGACAGATGCATATATCAGAGTGATCATGACGTTGATCACCTGAGAGTCAGGCATATGAAATGGGCGCGCATGATGATATGCCATGCGACATAATCACAGGCGGCTTCCAGCCTGATAAATATTAAACATTAGGACAAGCGGATAGGTTGACAGGTTAATACTGATATCACCTAGCTATTAATCGTCGCGATGCACGCGTTCCATGCGCTCATGCTGTTCCTGCGCATGCAGGCTCAATGACGCAATAGGACGGGCTTCAAGACGGCGCAGATTAATCGGTTCGTCGGTTTCGACGCAATAGCCATAGGTGCCATCATCGATCCGCCGCAGTGCCGCTTCGATTTTCTGCAGTAATTTGCGCTCACGATCGCGCGTGCGCAGGTCAAGTGCAGCATTGCTTTCGATTTGGGCACGATCCATTTGATCAGGTTGATGCAGATTTTCTTGCGACAGGCCAGAAATCGTTGCACCTGCCTCGTCGATAAGTTCGGCGCGCCAGTCTTCCAGCTTTTTACGAAAATACAGCAACTGCATAGGATTCATGAATTCTTCGCTATCACTTGGCCGGTACCCTTCGGGTAACAGAACTGGCGAAGCTGACTCTGAAGTGGTTTTCGTTTTTGATGTGGTCGAAGCCATTTCCAAACCTATTCGTCGATATTAATCTTAAGAGCAATATTTTGTCAGGCCGTTGAGCCCTGAGACGTGAATTCAACTATCCAAAATTTGACCATCACCTACACCGAATTTCATTACCAAGCAAGTAGATTTTTTTGCCATTTTTCGCGCCCTAGCATGGTTAACCTCTCAAAATCATTATTAAAAAGTTAATCACGCATATGTGATTTGCGATCTTGTTCATGTTCTTTTAACTTTTGCACTAAGCCAAGTTTCGTGTGAATTTTTGTTTTGTTATACGAGTACTGTCTTTTCACCTTCGAACTTACACATGTGGCGGCTGGTTTAGCCGCAGTTATTGCTCTTGTTTTAGGGCACGCAGATAAGGAAAGAGGTATCGATGAATATTCTTATTGTTGAAGATGACCCGGTTATTGCAGATGTGATCGGCATGACCCTTGAAGAAGCGGGACATTTTAGTACTGTTGCGCATACCATTGAAGCATCTATTGCTGAACTCAGGCACAATCGTATTGATGCCGTGTTACTAGATATAAATCTTCCCGATGGCAACGGCACACGGCTTGCGCGCCTGATCCGCAAGCATCATTTACCCATGCCTATTCTTGTTGTTTCGGGCAATAGCGGGATTGATGACAAGATTGCTGCTCTTGGCGCTGGCGCCGATGGTTACCTCACCAAGCCATTTGACAGATATGAGCTCATGGCCAATCTGGACGCGATTATCCGCCGCACGAACGGTCATAGTTCGGCCGTCGTTACGGCAGGCAATCTCACTGTCGATCTAAGCCGCAATTACGCCAAGATCGATGAAAAGCAGTTGAATCTAACAGCCAAGGAATTCCGCATTGTCGAATTTCTGGCCTTACGCAAAGGGTCGGTGCTGAGCAAAGATGCCTTTTTGAACCACCTATATGGCGGTATCGACGAACCCGAGCCAAAAATCATTGACGTCTTTATGTGCAAATTGCGCCGTAAACTCGATAATGCGGGGGCTTCGGGATTGAATATCGATACTGTGTGGGGACAAGGCTATATCCTGCGAGAAACACCCGATTTTGAAGTGGCAGAGCAATCCATTTAGCCCGGCAACTTCATTAACCTTGGAAACCTTATGACCCTAAGCCCGGTCAGATGCGCCTGAAAGCTTCATGCTTTGTTAACTTTAAATGATTAAGGAGATTAAACTTTCTCAATGTTTGGTTAAATCAGGCGCATTTGTCCACGCAACCTATCTCCCTGAATGGCCAGCATTTTGCTGGCCATTTTCCGTTTATCTCCTGTCTATATTGCCTTTTGATCCGGCATATTGGTCTAATATCACGAATAAGCTAAGCATTTTATCCTTGTCGCTTTTATGGTAATGTCAGGCTTAGCCGGAACAGATCACAAGTAACCATGGTGACAACATGCTGTATTTTGAACTTGGGGATTTTGTGACACACCCCGAACGCCCCGATTGGGGTACGGGTCAGGTGCAGTCGATTGTAGGTCTGAATGTGACCGTTAATTTTGAACATGTTGGTAAACAGCTGATAAATTGTGCCCATGTGAATCTGCTCGCAGCATCTGAAAAAACCATGACGCCCCCTATCAGTTCATAGCTAATGCTTGTAAAGACATTCGTTTTGCTTGTTGGTACGAATATAAGCTGTAGCCTAGTTATACTGTGCTTTTATGGGAGGAATACTGGTGGATAATTTACCGAACACCGGTCGCGATAAGTCAGATGGTTTCAGCACTGCTGGCGCGCCAAGCCGCGGCAAGGGAAGATATAAACCCAAAGGCCGTATGCTTGATCCTGTCGCGCTCGACGAAGTACGTGCCTTGCTGGGTAATATTACCCCAACCCGCGACATGCTGATTGAATATCTACATTTGATTCAGGATAGCGAAAAGCATCTCTCTGCGCGGCATCTGGCAGCGCTTGCCCATATCATGCGCATTCCCATGGCCGAAGTCTGGGAAGTGGCCAGCTTCTATGATCATTTCGATCTTGTTAAGGAAGATGAAACAGCCCCACCACAATGTACGGTTCGTGTTTGCACCTCCCTGTCTTGCATGATGGCTGGCGGTGAAACCATGCTTGATAAGCTTCAGCCCTATGCCAGTGACAAGGTACGTTTTGTTCCCGCCCCTTGCATTGGTGCATGTGACAAGGCACCAGCGGCCGCGATTGGTCATAAACTTGTCGAACATGCCAGCTTCGATGCGCTGAAAACTGTTGAACAGGACGGTCATCCCGAAATACCGGCCACGGCACGACGCTTTGACGATTATGTCGCCGATGGTGGCTACAGCCTGCTTAAAGACCTGCTTACCGGCACTAAAAATGCCGAAGACGTTTTGTCGGTTCTGGATGACGCGGCTTTACGCGGACTTGGTGGTGCAGGTTTTCCTACAGGGCGCAAATGGCGCATTGTATCGGGTCAGCCAGGCCCGCGCCTTATGGCGGTCAATGGTGACGAGGGCGAACCGGGCACCTTCAAGGATCGCCTGTATCTGTCGAATGACCCACACCGCATGATCGAAGGTATTCTGATTGCAACCAAGGTTGTGGGTATTGATGCCTGCTACATATATATGCGCGATGAATATCCCGAAATCATTGCCTTGCTCAAAGAAGAACTGGCAGCTGTCGAAGCGGCAGGTTTGACCGATCATACGCAAATTCATCTTCGCCGCGGTGCTGGTGCCTATATTTGCGGTGAAGAATCAGCCATGATCGAGTCGATCGAGGGCAAACGTGGTCTGCCGCGTCACCGCCCGCCATTCGTTGCCGAAAAAGGCATTTTTGACCGCCCGACGCTGGTCAATAATGTCGAAACGCTTTACTGGATTCGCGATATTGTCGAAAACGGCGCTGACTGGTTCAACAATCAGGGCAAAGACGGTCATCCAGGCCCGCGAAGCTATTCGGTATCAGGCCGGGTTGCCAATCCGGGTGTTATCATGGCACCTGCCGGTTCAACTGTCGAAGAATTGATCGCCCTGTGCGGGGGCATGGCCGAAGGCCATAACTTCAAGGGCTACCTGCCTGGCGGCGCATCTGGCGGTATTCTGCCTGCCAGCAAAGGGGATATTCCACTCGATTTTGGCGGTGCCCTTGCCGAAGAAGGTTGTTTTGTGGGGTCACATGCGATCGTCGTTTTATCCGATCAGGATAATATGTGGGACGCGGCGACAAATCTGCTTAAATTCTTTGCCCATGAAAGCTGTGGTCAATGTACCCCATGCCGGAATGGCACGGAAAAAGCCGTGTCACTCATGCAAAGCGCAAATCCTGATGTTGATCTGCTTGGCGAATTATCAATTGCCATGGGTGATGCCAGTATTTGTGGCCTTGGTCAGGCAGCGTCCAACCCCCTGACCAGTGTGATGAAGCATTTTCCTGAAGATATTGTAAAATAGTGATAAACCGGAAACCAATCGTAGATGACATTGCTAGCTACCTAGATACATGTGAAAGATATAACGATGACCGATACGAAAACACCGATTAACTTTATTCTCGACGGCAAGGATGTAACCGCCGAAGCTGGCGAAACAATCTGGCAGGTGGCAGCACGTCTTGGCACCGACATTCCGCATCTTTGCTACAAGGATGACGATGGCTACCGTCCTGATGGCAATTGCCGTGCATGTATGGTGGAAATCGAAGGCGAACGTGTTCTGGCAGCATCATGTATTCGCGCACCAAGCGAGGGCATGGTTGTAAACAGTCAGAATCACCGTGCCACTACCGCCCGCAAAATGGTCATGGAATTGCTGGTATCCGATCAGCCTGCGCGTGAGTCGGCGCATGATCCGGATTCCGAATTATGGAAATATGCCGAAACACAGGATGTCGAAACAGGGCGTTTTCCGGCACGCATGTCAGCCGAGCCAGATAGTTCGCATCCGGCCATTGCCGTGAATATGGATGCCTGTATCCAGTGTGGTCTTTGTGTTCGCGCCTGCCGCGAAGTTCAGGTCAATGACGTGATCGGTCTTGCTGGCAGAGGTGCTGATGCGCATATCGTCTTTGACTTTGGCGATGATATGGGTGCCAGCACCTGTGTTGGATGCGGTGAATGCGTTCAGGCCTGCCCAACCGGTGCCCTGATGCCGAAAACCCTGCTTGACGAGAGCCAGAAGCTGGCCATCACACCTGATCGTAATGTTGATTCCGTATGCCCCTATTGCGGCGTTGGCTGTCAGCTTACATTTAATATCAAAGACGAAAAAATTGTCGCCGTATCAGGTCGTCAAGGGCCTGCTAATAAAAGCCGGCTTTGTGTAAAGGGTCGTTATGGTTTTGACTATGTCGCCAATCCTGACCGTTTGACCACGCCCCTTATCCGGCGTGATGATGTTGCCAAGGCAGACTCCCTGCCCTTTGACGCCAGCAACCCTTTGACACATTTCCGTGAGGCAACATGGGAAGAAGCGCTCGACCTTGCTGCCAGCAAGCTCAACCATGTGCGCGACACCTATGGACCATCTGCCATGTCGGGCTTTGGCTCGGCCAAAGGCAGTAACGAAGAGGCCTATCTGGTGCAAAAGCTTGTGCGTACAGGCTTCAAGACCAACAATGTCGATCACTGTACACGTCTGTGCCATGCGTCATCGGTGGCGGCCTTGCTTGAAAATATCGGCTCGGGTGCTGTAACCGCATCTTTTTCCGAATGCCGTAATTCGGACGCCATTATCGTCATCGGATCAAACCCGACAGTGAATCATCCGGTTGCCGCAACCTTTATCAAGAATGCCGCGCAAAAGGGTGCCAAACTTTACGTCATGGATCCGCGTGGTCAGGCGCTTGACCGTTATGCCGAAGAATCACTCAATTTTGTCCCCGGCACCGATGTGGCGCTGTTAAATGGTCTGATACATGTGATTATCGCCGAAGGCCTCTATGATGAAGACTATGTCAAGAATCAGACCGAAGGTTTTGAGGATCTGAAAGCCCGCACCGCCAGTTCTACACCCGAAGCCATGTCCGTCATTTGCGGCATTGCCCCCGATACCATCCGCGAAGTGGCACGTGGTTATGCCAATGCCAAGGCGGCGATGATTTTCTGGGGCATGGGCATTTCCCAGCATACACATGGCACCGATAATTCACGTTGCCTGATTTCGCTGGCTTTATTGACAGGCAATGTTGGCAAGCCCGGCGCTGGACTGCATCCGCTTCGAGGCCAGAACAATGTTCAGGGCGCATCCGATGCAGGTCTGATCCCGATGTTCTTCCCCGATTACAAGCCAGTTGGCGACCCTGAAATCCGCGCCAAATACGAAAATCTGTGGAACGCCAAGCTCGATCCGGAAAAAGGCCTTACCGTCGTCGAGATAACCGATGCCGCCTATAACGGCGATATCAAGGCCATGTATGTGATGGGCGAAAATCCGGCCATGTCGGATCCCGATCAGGCACATGCACGCGCCGCACTGGCCAAGCTGGATATTCTGGTTGTGCAGGATATTTTCATGACCGAAACCGCCGCCTTTGCCGATGTCATTCTGCCCGCTTCGGCCTTTCCGGAAAAGAACGGTACCTTCACCAACACTGACCGCCGCGTACAGATGGGGCGTCAGGCCATCGACCCGCCAGGCGACGCCCAGCAGGACTGGTGGATCATTCAGGAACTTGCCAACCGTATGGGGCTAAGCTGGAACTATACGCATGCGCGCGATATCTTTGGTGAAATGCGCATGGTCATGCCGTCTTTAACCGGCATAACATGGGATCGCCTGCTCAAGGAAGATGCCGTAACCTACCCTTGTGCTGATGAAAACAGCGAAGGCAAGGATGTGATCTTCGGCGATGGTTTCCCTACCTCATCGGGACGTGGACGGATGACACCGGCGGATGTGTTGCCGCCTGATGAGATGCCCGATGATGAATTTCCGATTGTGTTATCCACCGGTCGTTTGCTGGAACATTGGCATACAGGCTCGATGACAAGGCGGGCAAGTGTTCTTGATGCGATCGAGCCAGAACCGGAAGTCCATGTCTCGCCATCTGATCTGCAATCATTACAGATATCGGCTGGGGATCTGATCCGTGTTGTGACCCGCCGCGGTGAAATTGCACTGGCAGCCCGGGTTGACCCGAAACTTCCGGCAGGGATGATTTTCATTCCCTTCTGTTTTAACGAAGCCCCTGCCAATATGCTGACAAATCCGGCACTTGACCCTTATGGCAAGATTCCCGAATTGAAATTTTCGGCAGCACGGCTTGAAACTGTGGTCGAAGCTGCGGCAGAATAACTCAACGGCTAGTTAGCCTCTATACGGATGTGATATTTCACGATATCACATCCTTGTTGGGCACCGTTTCAGGCCTTGCGCTTGCCCTCGGTGCTTCGTTTTGGGTTTCGTTACATAAACCGCATGCAGGTGATGGTTAGCAACCTTTGGTTAATAGCCCTAAGCTGGGAACGCATGCAAACACGACAAAATGCATATGTGCATTCTGTCAGGCTGGAGACGGCAATTGAATTATCGCGATGTGTTTAAAAGCAAGCTCAATCAACTAGTGGCCGAAAATCGCTATCGCCACTTTGTCGAGCTTGAGCGCGTTGTTGGCGCACATCCAAAGGCTGTCTGGAACGCACCTGATGGTAAACGCGATGTCACGGTCTGGTGTTCAAATGACTATATCGGCATGGGGCATCATCCCGACGTAATCGCCGCCCTGCAGAACGCCGCTGGCCAGCATGGAACTGGTGCCGGTGGCACCCGCAATATTTCGGGAACCAGTGCGTCCATTGTCGCACTCGAACAGGAACTGGCATCTTTGCATAATAAAGAGCGGGCACTAGTCCTAACCAGCGGCTATGTTGCCAATGAAGCCAGCATCAGCGCCCTTGCCAGCTTACTAAATGATTGCATTATCTTTTCCGATGCGATGAATCATGCTTCGATCATTTCCGGCATTCGCCATGCGCGCGTTGAAAAAGCTATTTTCCGCCATAATGATGTTGCGCATCTTGAAACGCTACTGGCAAGCCAACCGCTGGATCGGCCAAAGATCATCATTTTTGAATCGATCTATTCGATGGATGGCGATATCAGCCCGATTGCAGAGATCATCGCACTGGCCAAGCGGTATAACGCATTGACCTATCTTGATGAAGTGCATGCTGTCGGCATGTATGGCGCTGATGGTGGCGGGATTGCCCAGATGCTGAATCTGGCTGATGATATCGATATCATTCAGGGCACGCTTGGCAAGGCTTTTGGCACCATAGGCGGCTATATCGCGGCTGATGATGTGATTTGCGACGCCGTGCGCAGTTACGGATCAGGTTTTATTTTCTCAACCGCCCTGCCGCCTGCCATTGCCAGCACGGCATTGGCTTCGGTTCGGCATATCCGGGCGCATGATGACGCCCGCAACCAGCAGAAAATTCAGGCTGAAAAGCTAAAGGTGGCGTTGCGCGCCAGACAGATAGATTTCCTCGACGGACCCACGCATATCGTGCCGGTCATGATTGGCGATGCCGCGACCTGTACCCGCATCTGCCGGCTTCTGCTTGATGATTACAGCATCTATGTCCAGCCGATCAATTACCCGACAGTTGCCAGAGGCACCGAGCGTTTACGGCTAACCCCCGGCCCCTATCATACCGATGCCATGATCGCGCATCTGGTGTCTGCGCTGGATGATGCAATCACCCGCGCCACCGCCGAATCAGATCAGGCCAGTCAGCCCGGCCTGTCCGGGTGATTAGGATATACCACCCCGCGCATAGTTTTGCCCTTATCCGCATAAGGTAAAATTTTGCGTCTCGAAACGGTAAATTAAAATAGTCATCCCCGTCATATTGCATCCTGAATGTTTCACCCTCATGTCTGTTTCATAGCGTGATTTCGGCAAGGATGGCGGCATCTTTGCGTTATCACCCGAAACACAGCCCAAAAGGAGATGAAAATGTCATTACGCATTAATGATACGGCGCCTGACTTTACCGCGCAGACAACTCTAGGCGAATTATCCTTTCATGAATGGCTTGGCGATAGCTGGGGCGTTCTGTTTTCGCATCCAAAGGACTTTACGCCCGTTTGCACGACCGAGCTGGGGGCGCTGGCCGGATTACAGCCTGAATTTGAAGCCCGCAATGTGAAAGTCATCGGCCTGTCGGTTGATCCGGTCGAAGATCATAAATCATGGCTACAGGATATCGCCGACGTAACCGGGCATCTGCCAGCCTATCCGATCATCGCCGATACCGAACTTGCCGTTGCCAAACTATATAACATGCTACCGCGTGAAGAAGGCACCAGCCATGCTGGCCGCACGGCGGTTGAAAATCAGGCCGTCCGGTCGGTATTCATCGTCGGGCCTGACAAGCGCATCAAGCTGACATTTACCTATCCGATGGCAACAGGGCGCAATTTCGCCGAACTGATCCGCACGATCGACTCATTACAGCTAACAGCGACGCATAAAGTGGCCACACCTGCCGACTGGCAGCATGGCGATGATGTTATCATTGTGCCCTCGGTATCGGATGATGAAGCCTGGACATTATTTCCCGATGGCTGGCAGACAATAAAGCCCTATTTACGCAAGGTCACCGACCCATCAAAGCCTTAAGTACGGGTCTTTTTGCGTGAAAGGCTGGACGATGCGGTATCAAGTCCCTACATATCATGGACGTGATGTTTAAAGAGTGTACGCCATGCCGATAAATAAAGCGCCAGCCGATCATCCCAGCTTTCCGGGGCAAGCCAGAACCGGCTTGCTTCTTGTCAATCTGGGCACGCCCGATGGCACCGACAAAAAATCGATGCGGCTTTATCTGAAGCAGTTTTTGTCTGACCGGCGCGTGATCGAGGTGCCACGCCTGCTATGGTGGGTGATCCTCAATGGTATCATCCTGAATGTTCGACCCAAAAAATCTGGTGCCGCCTATGACCGTATTTGGCTAAAGGATGATCCCGACGGCTCGCCTTTGCGCAAAATCACGCGTTTGCAGGCCGAACATGTCGCCAAGACCTTTAACAGCGACAATCTGATCGTCAAATATGCGATGCGTTATGGCCAGCCCGCCATCGACCGGCAATTACAGGCATTACAGGATGCCGGATGTAGCCGCATTGTGCTGATGCCGCTTTATCCGCAATATGCCGCCTCGACCACGGCGACGGTGAATGATGAATTATATAAATGGGCGCTTGATAAACGCTGGCAACCGGCGGTGCGCACCGTCCCGCCTTGGCACGATCATCCGGGCTATATCAAGGCACTTGCCGCCAGCGTCAAAGCCGCTGTCAAAAAGCATGGCAAGCCTGATGCGCTGGTTGTGTCATTTCACGGCATCCCGAAAAGCTATTTTATGGCAGGCGATCCCTATCATTGCCATTGCATGAAAACGGCGCGGCTTCTCAAGGAAGCGCTGAAATGGGATGATGACAGCTTTCATGCCACCTTTCAGTCGCGCTTTGGTTCCGAACCATGGTTGCAACCCTATACCGATATCAGCGTTGTCGATCTGGCCAAACAGGGCAAGAAACATGTCATGGTCATGGCACCCGGCTTTGTTGCCGATTGTCTGGAAACCCTTGATGAACTCGATATCGAACTGCATGAAGAATTCATCGAGCATGGCGGCGAAAAATTCAGCTATATCCCCTGTCTGAATGAGTCGGCGGCGGGCATGAAGGTGATCGAAGACATCGCCATCGACAACCTCAAAGGCTGGGTTGATCTGAAACGATAACGCATCTCCTGATAACTTTATCATAATTTCAATATCTTATTATCCGAACCACCGTCGGAACAAGACATATTGATCTCAATTATTAATCGCCACATTAGTTATCTCTTATAAATAAACTTATGAGAGACAACTGATGAATTACAAATCGTCTGCCAGCCTTATGATCGCGCTGGCCATGTTACATGCCCCCGCCGCGGCTGATGTGATGGATGAATATCGCGATCCGTCATTCACCGGCGGTTATGTCGTCGGGGAATATCTGTTTGATGAAACCTCGGAAACAGATCAAAAGGCTCTGGCCATATATGGCGAATATGATGTAGCCACATATGCCACCCTGTATTTCCGCGCCCAGCAAGCCAAAATCGAAAACAAAACCGTCAATGGCATGGTGCCGGACAAGGCCAAGGATACCGATCATATCTCTGCCACCGGTACCCGGCTTCGCTACCGCTTTGGCGAAGGCGACCAGCATGAAATAGGCACATTGCTGACAATATCGCAACGCGATTTCAACGAGATCAGTGGCATGACCTATCGCGTCATGCCCTATATATACGTATTTTCTGGCCGTACCTTTTCTGCGCGTGCGCATATCGAATGGGACTTCATCAAACGCGATGCATGGAGTGCCGATGTCGAAGAAAACAGACGCACCGACAGTGAAGATCGCGAGGCAGGTCTGTATCTGCGCGCCAATCTCACCAACATTGCCGGCTATGCCAGTGAAGACCTACAGCCCGATAACTGGTCACTATCCTATGAAGATAAGCTGGCGACCAATATTGACGAAGGCGCCTGGGGTATCTCGCATGAACATACCGTATCGGTTGACCATGACAATGGCTGGTCGCTGATCGTGGTACAGCAGAAATACGCGCCAGAAAACACCGCCGATATCAACCCGTTCAAAAAGGTCACCAAGGCT
>JBMZPN010000022.1:0-17906 GCA_049620845.1 Puniceispirillum sp. (SeqCode) | reverse complement strand
CAGCTACGGCAGCTGGTGGCCCGAATTTTATTAAATCACTGGCCAGCCCGCTACCCCATCTGACGTTTTGCCCGACAGGTGGCATTACCGAAGCCACCGCGCCAGACTGGCTGTCATTGCCGAATGTTCCGTGTCTGGGCGGATCATGGATTGCGCCAGCCACGCTGATAAATGACGGTGACTGGGATGCGATTGGTGCGCATGCAAAGGCGGCAAGCCAGCTCTAGACAGGGTGCTATTAGCCGGATTTCAACATGCGCGGCAAGGACAGGCAGGCGATGCCTGATACCATTGCCAGCCCTGCTAATGTCATGATTGTCATGTTCAGATCGATCATATGCGCAATCAAGCCTAGCAAGGCTGGCCCTGTAAGAAGTCCGAAATAGGCAAAAGCAATAATCAGGGAAATTTGCCGCAGGGGCTTGTTACCGCTCAGGCGCCCAGCGGTAGAGATGATTAGTGGAAACGCATTGCCAAGTGCCAGCCCAAGCAATCCATAGGCAATGATAATGATCGTTGGCTGGCCGACAAAAAGTGCCAGTGATAGAACAACTGCCGCCACCAGCATCGGCACAGCCATTAGCAGATGCGTCTGGAAATGGGTCGCGAGTCTGTCGCCTATAAGCCGGATGAAGGTCATCGCCAGTCCGAACATGAGAACGGGTTTGCCCGCGTCATCAAGTGACAGATTATGATATTGATGAAGATGCAGTGCTGACCAATCGACAACCCCGCCTTCGATCAAGGTGCTGATAAAAATCAGAAGGCCAAGGAATGTGATGATGGTTTTATTCAGGGATACTGCCATTTCATCGGTACCGTTTGCAGGGGCGGGTTCGCGCACCCATTCGGTGCGGCGCATCATGCCAAAGCCATAGATGGCGGCACCAGCAATGATACCTATTGAAACCGAACTTTCCATTTTAAGCAGGGCGGTGATAAGAAGCGCGCCAGCAAGCATGCCAGCCGAGAACATGGCATGAAAAAATGACATGCCGCGTCGGTCTGTCTGCTGTTCCCATTGTGATGCCTGTGTGTTCAAACCCGCTTCGAGAAAGCCGGCGGCAATACCGATGAAAATGCCAGCTATGTAAAAAACGGGGAGTGATAAGGTGATAAAACAGATGACAATGGCAAGTGCCAGCAATGGCCCGCCAAGGCGTAATATGCTGGCGGTGGGCATGTGATGTTCAAAGCGTGTCACTAGCGCTATGCCAGTACATAGGCTGATGCCGATAACGAGTAGAAACAAGGCCAGCATCAGGGGGTCTAGGCCAAGGCTGGCACTGCGTTCAGGAACGAGGACGCCCCACATGCCGAAAAAAGCACCTTGTCCAAAAAACCCGAATGAGATCGAAAATCTTGTCTGGCGGGTTTCCTGTGCGGTGATCGAAGATGTCATAATGCGTGTTTGCGCGCGCCAAGCAGGGCATCGATTGTTTTTGTCGTTGCACGGCTATGGGTGAAATCGGGTGCCGTACCCGCTTTGGCATGGGCGACAAAATCGGCAATCATCAGTGCATATTGATCGCAGGCTGGAAATTTGATGCGTTCGGCATCATCGCCAAGGGTGTTCTGTCCCCATTGGGCGGTTGTTGCGCCATGCGGATTGAACGGAATATTTAGCCGTGCCCAGCCATCACTGCCGATGACATGCACCATCTGCGATAGCGCCGAACTGCTGGATACGGTAAAGGTCAGATGCCGCCCTTCTGGCCAGATCAGTATGCCGCTTGCCAGTTTTTCGATACCGCGGTCACCGTCCATTTCAACATGACAAGATATATGTTCGGGCGCGCCAACGAATAACAGCACCCCCGCCATGATCGCATAACAGCCGATATCATAAATAGGCCCGCCGCCAAATTCGGCAACATTGCGGACATCCTGTGCGGGACGCGGCGGATAACAGAAATGGGTCTGGATGGCATGCGGGGTGCCGATATCAACTTCGGTGATCCAAGTCCATTGCGGATGATGCCGGATCATGAAGCCTTCATAGACATAAAGGTTTGATGCGCTGGCCGCCGCCTCTAGCTGGTCAAGCTCGGCTTCATTGAGGGCAATTGGTTTTTCGCATAACACATGCTTGCCTGCCTCTATCGCGCGTATCGTCCATGGCACATGCAGATGATTGGGAAGCGGAATATAAACCGCTTCAATGTCGGGGTTGGCCAGCACGTCTTCATAGCTGGACTGGATCATGCCGTCATATAGCGGATTATCAGATGGCGTATCTGGATTGCGCCGCCCGATCTGGATGATGTCATGTCCGGCTGTCTGTATTGCCGGAATCAATTTTTCGCGGCTGATTTTAGCGTCACCCAGAATTCCGAATTTCATCATGTCACCTCGCTAGCGTTCATGGTCATATCAAAGCGATGAAGCCGCAGGGCGTCAAGATGAAGATGGTCTAATGACAGGCCTTGCCAAGTGCTTTTAGCCGCCAGTAATTATAGGGAAGCGGTGCCAGAAATCCGGCCAGTAACATTATTGGTATAACGGTAAGGTTAAGTCGGGCACCGCCGGTTATGGCAACATCGACAAGATTCATCGCGATTTCCATGGCAAGCATCGAGACCAGTGACATGCCACATGCGGTTTTGATGGCGACATCAAGCGCCATCTGGCGACTGAGAATAATTGTTTCCAGAATGATCGAGGTGATAATGCCGTTGAAAATCGCCAGCGACATGATAGCGAGGGTTGACCACGGAATGCCGGTATATTGAAAAAAGGCAATTGTCCCAAGGTCGCCAATGGCACAGCCAATCAGACACCACATCGTGTTATATGATGCGCGCCGCCATGTGTGACGGCATGTCCAGTGGATGTTGAGCTGGCCTATGAGTCCTGTAGGTAATGACATTTTCTGCCTATATGATGGCTAATCAGTTCATTCTATTGAGATAGTATCGCGCCGATCAGGATCAAGAAGCATATCATAAAAAGCCAATTAAGCCGATTTGCCACAGCACGAAAATATAATCATCATCCGAAATGATTTTTCATTGTTTTTTGCGTAATCTGCGCTTGTCAGAACCGGACATTTATCCAAGAATGGCGCATGACTTTAGCTTCTGTCTATTCTATGGCGCCAGCCAAAGCGGAACCCCGAACCGAACGTGTAGCCGTTATTGATATCGGTTCCAATTCGCTAAGGCTTGTTGTTTATGCCAATAACGGGCGCTATCCGTTTCCGTTATTCAATGAGCGTTCAAATTGCCGCCTTGGTGCCAATCTTGATAGTACAGGTGTCTTGAACCAAGACCGGATCGATGTTGCCATAACAACCATCACGCGCTTTGCCCATGTATTGTCGAATATGGGTGTTAGCCGGGTTTATGCGGTGGCGACCGCCGCCGTGCGCCGCGCCACAAATGCCGCCGATTTCATCACTCCTGCCGAAGCCGCGCTGGGGCACCCTATTCGGGTGCTGTCGCAAAGCGAAGAAGCGCATTATGTCAGCAAGGGGCTTGTGCTGAATATTCCGGGTGCCAGTGGTATTGTTGCCGATCTGGGTGGTGGCAGTCTGGAAATTGTGCGACTGGAAAAAGGCGAAGTGAAGCATTCGGTCAGCCTGAATATCGGGCATCTGTCACGTGTCAGCGACAAGGAGATCGATAAGGCACTGGCGGGCATTACGTGGCTGGGCTCGAAAAAGAAGCTGAAATTATACGGCGTTGGGGGCAGTTTCCGCGCATTGGGGCTAGCCTATATCGAGGAGTCCCGCTATCCGCTTTCGGTATTGCACGGGCTGAAAATCGATGAAGACGATGCGATTGACATTCTGAATCACATTGTCACCGACATATCCGATGTAGGCGGTATTCCCGAAGGCCGTAAAAAAACCATGCCAACCGCCGCGCGCATCATGCGGGCTTTGATCCGGCGGGCAAAAGTTTCCAAGCTGGAGATTAGCGGCACTTCTATCCGTGATGGGGTGATTGCTGCTTATGAACTCAATGATGCCGAGCGTGCCGATTTTCTGCTGGCGGTATGTTCGGAAATTTACCAGAACAACCGCCGTTTTCCCGATGTGCCGGAAAAACTGTTTGCCTTTTTAAAACCGTTACAGATGACATCGGACAGCAAGAAGTTTGCACGCCTGCTTGAAGCGGCCTGTTATCTGGCAGATTTCTGCTGGAACGAACATGAGGATATACGCGGTGATCTGGCCGCGCGCCGTGTGCTTGGTCTGCCTGCCAACTGTATCACGCATAAAGACCGGGTGTGGCTGGCTCTGGCTGTTTATCACCGCCATGTCGGGTTGAAACAGAATAAGGCACGACCTCGCGAGTTGCGGCATATTCTGGGCGACACGCAACGCAAGCAGGCGGTGGCTATAGGCCTTGGTTTGCGCTTTGCCATGTTCTTTAGTGGTGGCACGGCTACGGATTTGGGCAAAATCCGGCTGAGCGTTGCCGACAAGGTGCTGACCTTGCATGTCAAGGCTGGCGCAGCGGCGCTGATTGATGAACATGCAAAGCGCCGCTTTACAATCCTGGCGCAAAGCATTAAGTGCTCTGCATCAATCGAAATCGAGGACTGAAAGATATCTGACCGGCTGTCAGCCAAGATGTCCTTCTAGCAAACGGATTATTAAAATGTCTGAAGAAATTGCGCCGGATACCTATTTTGTGCCGCTTGCCAGTATCATGGCGCATCATGATGGCAATCTGGCGGTAGCCATGAAAACCGACGGTCTGCGCAACTGTATCGTAACCATGCCCATTGTCATGGACGTGGTCAAAACAGGGGAGCAGAGCTTTTTTGTTGGCGTTGCCGTGACATGTGATTTTGACAGTCCCGAGGCGCTGTCGGATGAATGTGCACGCAACGCACCAGACGGGCATGTCCCGATTTTTGCCTGGATACCGGCGAACAGATATGGCCGTGACGATTTCGGTATTTTCATTGATCCGCATGATTATGGTGAAACGCTGGTCAATGGCATGGTTGGCGAAATCATCGAACAGGCGCAGATCGAAATGACCGTTGCCACGCTGGCCGAGCAGATGAAGGGCTAGGCATGAACTGGCAAGATCAAACCATATAGGCACGAAGATGGCGATTTATGTTGATGCAGATGCTTGTCCGGTAAAAGACGAAACTGTTTCGGTGGCAAACCGGCATAAGCTCGATGTCTATATCGTATCGAACGGCGGCATCCGCCCACATCCGCATCCGCAGGTGCATATGATTATCGTATCTGAAGGCGCCGATGAGGCAGATAAATGGATTGCCGATCAGGCCAAGGCTGGTGATATCGTGATTACTGCCGATATCCCGCTGGCGGCTAAAGCCGTGGCGGCAGGGGCGGCCGTTCTGCGGCATGATGGCGATATGATTACCGAGGCCAATATCGGCAACCAGCTGGCAACGCGCGATCTGATGAGTGATATCCGTGCGGCTGATCCGCTGTTCACCGGACAGGGGCATAAGAGCCAGCGCAGTTTCAGCAAGCAGGATCGGTCACGCTTTTTGAACAATCTGGAAAAGACAATCCGCAAAGTGACGGGCGGCTAGGGTGCGCTAGGGCGATTAACGCGGTTGGGGCGGTTCAGCTATGCGCGGGCTTGTCGCTGTCTTTCCGGCTTCCGGCGCATCGTTTCGAACAATAGCGTACCTGTTCCCAGTCGCGTGCCCATTTTTTGCGCCAGGAAAAGGGCAGGCCGCATGTGGCACAAATTTTTTTTGGCAAATTGGCCTTTTTTAACATTTTTGACATATATCTATGACCATCTACAGTGTATGCGGCTTTTTGAAGGTGCAGATTATTCAATGATTACCTAGCCAGCTATTCATGGCTAGACACTAAAGGAATTTTTGACAATGCCTGATGCTAAGAATCTGTTGTTTTTATGTACCGGAAATTCGGCGCGGTCGCTGATCGCCGAAGGTATTCTGCGGCATCGTGGCGGTTCAAATTATCAGGCTTTTTCAGCCGGATCACAACCAACAGGCATGCCAAACCCCCATGCGATCGCTGTTTTGCAGAAACATGCCATTGATACCAGTTTTGCTGCGTCGAAAAGCTGGGATGTGTTCGCAGGCGATGCGTCTGGCAAAATGGATATTATCATTACAGTCTGTGCGAATGCTGCTGGTGAAACATGCCCGATATGGCCAGGCCATCCGATAACGGCACATTGGGGTGTTGAAGACCCGGCTGCCGCCACAGGAAGCGAGGCTGATATCGAGGCCGCCTTTGCCCTGACCTATGCGCAGATGGATGCCAGAATCAGCGCATTATTGGCTTTGGGCGATCTGGATTTGCCAGCACAACTGGACGCCGTTCGTGCGATTGGTGACATGTCATGAGCCGGCAGATGATCGGGCGGCGGCTGGTAGCCGAATGGCTGGGTACGCTGATGTTACTGGCCACAGTTATTGGGTCAGGCATTATGGCCGAGCGGCTGGCTGGCGGCAATGTGGCGCTTGCCTTGCTGGGGAATACGATTGCGACAGGTGCCATACTGGTCGTTCTTATCACCGTATTTGCGCCGGTTTCAGGAGCGCATTTCAATCCGGCGGTGACATTGGCTTTTGCGATCCGCAAGGATATTACCGCGTCGATGGCACTGTTATATATCGCGTTCCAGATATTTGGCGCGCTCTGCGGCGCGATGCTGGCACATTTCATGTTCGAGGTGTCGCTAATCCAGATTTCGCAAAATGTGCGAAGCGGTTCCGCCCAGCTGGGATCGGAGGCGGTCGCCACATTCGGCCTCGTCATGGTGATTTTTGGCGGTGTCCGGTATCGCCCGGATGCAGTGCCATGGCTTGTCGGGCTTTATATTACGGCGGCTTACTGGTTCACATCATCAACCAGTTTTGCCAATCCGGCGGTCACGATTGCACGCGCATTTACGGATAGCTTTTCGGGTATCCGCCCGATTGATGCGCCCGGCTTTGTCATTTCCCAGCTTGTCGCGGCGATCATTGCAACATATGTTCTTGGCTGGTTGTTCGGCAATAAGGCTGAACAACACAGTTAGAGTATTGTGTATGCCAGACAAGAATGATGCGCCAGACACCGATAATGTGCCTGATAGTGATAATGTGACTGGCGGCAAACCATCTGATTTCAAAAACCCATCAATGTTGCTTCTGATTTTGCTTTCGGGGATCGGGGGTGTTGCCATGGTTGTCGTGGTGCCACTTATTCCGATTCTGGCAGATAGCCTTGGCGTATCCTATGCCACCGCACAGCTGACTTTGAGTGTCTTTTTTGCCTCATTCGCCGTTGCACAGCTTATTCTGGGGCCGTTTTCGGATCGCTATGGGCGGCGCACAACGCTGATAATCGGGATGAGCCTGTTTGTGCTTGGCAGTCTGGCTTGTGCGGTTTCGGAGTCGGCTTATGTGGTCATTATCGGGCGCGGGCTGCAGGGTGTTGGCGCGGCGTCTGGCATGGCCATTTCACGTGTCATTATCAATGATGTGCATGGGCGTGAAAAATCGGCAAGTCTGATCGGTTATCTGACAATGGCAATGGTTGTAGGCCCGATGGCGGCACCAACAATTTCGGGTTTTGTTGCCGAGTCAATCGGCTGGCGCTGGCTATTCTGGATGCTGTTTGTGGTTAATTCGGCTTTGCTGGTCGCCATCATCATGAAGCTACCCGAAACAGTGCAGTTTTCGCGCGCGGCTGATGGAAAACGGCAGGGATTTTTTGACGGATTGCCGTTATTCAAAAATATCGAATTTATCGGGCTGGCGGGTAACTGGGCATTTAGTGCAGGTGTTTATTATGCCTTTCTGGCAGGCGCGGCCTATGTCGTGATTGAACAGATGGGGCGATCAGAAACCGAATATGGTGCCTATTTCATCATGGTATCGCTGGGATATCTGACAGGTAACTGGATTGCGGCACGCTATGCACATGTTTTCAGTTCGGCGCGGTTTATCATGGCCGGGACGCTTCTGGCACTGGCGGCGACGGTAACGCAATGGCCTTTATATGGCATGATGCATCCGGTTTATGTGTTTGCACCCATGTCGATCGTTGCCTTTGCCAATGGCCTTGTCAGCCCGCATTCGGCTTCATCGATCATGAATGTCGTGCCGCGTTTGTCTGGTGCCGCTTCGGGCATTTCCGGCTTTTTGCAAATTGGCGGTGGTGCGCTGATAAGCCTGCTGGTCGGTTATTTCCAGTTTCAATACGGCTTCACGCTGATGCTTGTAATGTTCCTGCTGGCCTGCTGTGCGTTTATATCGCTGATGTTATGCTGGCGCCTTATCAGCCAATCGCGCTAGAAAAGCGCGGTTTGACGGCAAAAACAGCAAAAATTTGGGATTTTGCTGATATTCATCGTGATTGTGATGAAATTAGGGCTTTTCATATGCGGCATTAAGCAGTAGGAATGCGGCGAGACCTGAAGAAACAGGCAAAACCCAAGAGACATGATGATGACACAAGAACTGCGCAATATCGCGATTATTGCCCATGTTGACCATGGCAAAACAACTCTAATCGACTCGATTATGAAACAAAGCGGCATGTTCCGCGATAATCAGGCCGTTGATGAACGCGTCATGGATTCGGGCGATCTTGAAAAAGAGCGCGGCATTACCATTCTGGCCAAGCCAACATCGGTTGTCTGGAATGACACGCGGATTAATATTATCGATACGCCAGGTCATGCCGATTTCGGCGGCGAGGTCGAGCGTGTTCTGGGTATGGCCGATGGTGTCATTCTGCTGACCGACGCTGCCGAAGGGCCGATGCCGCAAACCAAATTTGTTCTCGGTAAGGCGCTGGCACAGGGATTGCGCCCGATTGTTATTATCAACAAGATTGACCGCAGTGACGGACGCCCCGAAGAGGTTGTAGACGAAGTCTTTGACCTGTTCGTGGCACTTGACGCGAATGAAGAGCAGCTTGATTTCCCGATCCTTTATGCGTCAGGCCGTGATGGCTGGTGCGTTGAAGAACTTGACGATAAGCGTGAAAATCTGCATCCGCTTCTTGATCGCATTCTGGCGCATGTCGCGCCGCCACAGGTTGACGCCGATGCGCCGTTTGCCATGCTGGCTACTTTGCTTGACTCGGATCCCTATCTTGGGCGTTGTCTGGTTGGCCGCGTCATGCAGGGTACGGCGGCGGTTAATGAAGCGGTGCGTGCACTTAATCTTGATGGAACTGCTGTTGAATCAGGCCGTCTGACCAAGCTGTTACGTTTTGAGGGCACTAGCCGTGTGCCGGTTGACCGTGTGACGGCAGGCGACATTGTCTGTATTGCCGGTCTTTCGGTTGCCTCGGTGTCGGATACGATATGTGCGCCAGCTGTCACCACACCATTGAAATCGACCCCGATCGATCCCCCGACTATGTCGGTTACGATTACGGTCAATGACTCGCCGCTGGCAGGTCGTGAAGGTAAAAAGGTGACATCAACAGTTATCCGTGAGCGTCTGCTTGCCGAAGCCGAGACAAATGTAGCGATTACCTTTTCCGAGAGCGGAAGCAAGGATGCCTTTGAAATCGGTGGTCGCGGCGAGCTTCAGCTGGGCGTGCTGATCGAAACCATGCGGCGTGAAGGTTTCGAAATGACCGTTTCACGTCCGCGCGTATTGTTCCAGACAGATGATACCGGCAACCGGCTTGAGCCGATGGAAGAAGTTACCATTGATGTTGATGAAGAATATTCAAGCGGTGTTGTGGATGGTTTGAACCGTCGCAAAGGTGAGATGCTTGATATGCGTGCGGCAGGTGCTGGCAAGACGCGACTTGTTTTTCTGGCGCCATCGCGTGGTCTCATTGGCTATCAAAGCCGGTTCCTGACCGAAACGCGGGGTACAGGCGTGCTGAACCGTATTTTCCATTCCTATGCTCCATTCAAGGGTGAAATCATTGGCCGCCGCAATGGCGCGCTGATTTCGACTGATAACGGCATGGCAGTGGCTTATGCGCTGTTCAATCTGCAGGATCGCGGATTGATGTTTGTGAGTCCGCAGACACCTGTCTATCAGGGCATGATCGTGGGTGAGCATAACCGGAATAATGATCTTGAGATCAATGTTCTGAAAGGCAAGCAGTTGACCAATGTGCGGGCGTCTGGTTCGGATGAAGCCGTCAAGCTGGTGCCAGCCAAGCGCATGTCGCTGGAAGAAATGATGGCCTATATCAATGAGGATGAGCTGCTAGAGGTGACGCCGGAAAATTTACGGCTACGCAAAATGTATCTTGATCCGCATGCCCGCAAGCGTGCCGCCCGCGCCTAATCTTTAAATGCGGATATCGCCATCAATAATCATTCACATCGGGCGTGGTGTCAGTTTTTTTGTGGCGCACCACAAGGCGTAAAATAATTGAGGCTAGCGCAGTAAAAATAGCAAAACTTATCAAGGTCTGCTCCCAAGTTTCGGGAAGGAAGCTGAAGGAGTCCATCGGGATGTTTTGCTGTATCTTGAGGGCGGCGGCATTCATAAAACCACCAATACCTAGAGGCAGGAAAATTACCATGCTTCCGTCCAGCGTCACTTCAAGCATAACAAATAATAATCCCAAGATAAGCCATAGCTCAACAAGTAGTAGCCAGTAAGACAGCGAAGTAATTAGGCTCATTTTGTTGCCTTTTCTTTTTTAGGAATACTGGACATCAAGGTTTCAAGTCCGCCAAGAATGCCTGTTACCTCGGTTGGCATGATAATGGTTTTTGTCGAGTCGCCAGAAGCTAGCGTTCCTATCGCGTCGACTTGTCGTTTCATAATTTCAAAATTTATCGCGGCCTGACCATGTTTTTCGATTGCTTCGCCTATAACACGCGTTTGTTCGGCATCGGCTTCGGCATTTATCTTGATCGCATAGGCGCTGGCGTCAGCTTCGATACGCACAGCGTCAGCCATTTTTTCAGCTTCATAAAGTTTGGCCTCAGCCGCCAATTCAATTGATCTTTTTTCACCCTCGGCACGGGCAATCGCAGCACGGCGTTCACGTTCAGCGTTTAATTGCTGGCGCTGTGCTTCTTTGGTTTGCTCATCAATAATAACATCGGTGATTTCGGTGCGTGTAATTTCAATGCCCCAGATTTCGGCCGCTTCCTGTAGAAATTTTGCAATTTCCATATTCATGGATTCGCGGCTCGATTGCAGATCATCAAGTTCCAATTTGCCCGCTGCCGAACGCACAATGGAAGACGCTGCCGTATGGATCGCACCGCCAACATCGTTTATGCGGTAAACTGATCGACTGGCGTCAACGACACGATAAAATACCGTTGTTTCCAGCCGAACCTCGACATTATCTCTTGTGATGACTGAAATTGTAAATTCTGGAAGTTGACGCTCTAGGATGGATACTTTGTATCCAACCCGGTCAAGATAAGGAACGATGATAGATAATCCAGCTGTTAGGGTTTTGGTATATTTGCCAAAGCGTTCTATGACAAATACCTGTGACTGAGGCACTATTTTAATGCCAAGATATAATGTTAATATGACAACAGCAGTAAAGATTACTGCGACACTGCTGGATAAAATTTCGATAATTTCCATTATGCGTCTCTTACTACGTTTCTTATGCGTCTCTGGAGCGTTTCATGCTGAAAAATCTAATCATGACTAAATTAACGGTATTTCTGTTAAGGGTACAATACAAGCGCAATCATCTGGTACCTATAAATTCCGCCAGCGTTTTGATGGGCTAGACAAACGAAAACTATATTTTCCTTTTCTGTTTGGGTATCAACCTTGTATAGAGTGTACAATATGTATGGTGCGTAAATGTAGCGCATATTTATGAATTGGCTGGTTTATCGTTAACTGGCCGCAAACCCTGTCAGGTCGAAAGTTCCGGAGTTAACGCATGTCATCACCCTATGTTTACGATAAGGCCAATATGGCGCGGTCGGTTGCCCGCATGCTGCTTGAAATTGATGCGGTTCTGTTTCGGGCGGATGAACCTTTCAAACTGACATCGGGGATGATGAGTCCGGTTTATATTGATTGCCGCAAAATTATCTCATTCCCGCGTATGCGCGCGGCGATGATGGATTACGGCGCGACGGTCATTTTGAATGATATCGGCTATGAGAGTCTTGATGCGCTTGCAGGTGGTGAAACCGCAGGCATTCCCTTTGCCGCATGGCTGGCCGAACGGACGCATCTGCCAATGCAGTATGTCCGCAAAAAACCAAAGGGGTTTGGCCGTGATGCGCGGATCGAAGGGGATATTCATGACGGCCAGCGTATTTTGCTGGTTGAGGATTTGACGACAGATGGCGGCAGTAAGCTGAATTTTGTCGAAGCCCTGCGCACGGCAGGTGCCGAAGTGGCGCATACATTTGTGATTTTCTATTATGATATTTTCAAGGATACGCCTGAAAAGCTGGCCGCCGAGGGTATCTCGCTGCATTATCTGGCTACCTGGTGGGATGTGCTGGCGGCATGCAAGGAAACTGACCGTTTTGATGCCAAGACATTGGCGGCGGTTGAAGCCTTTTTGAATGATCCGCGTGCCTGGTCAAAAGCGCATGGTGGGGTCTGATAATCTGCCTTTGCGACAGGGTATTTATTGATGACAATTGATCTGCTTAATTTTACTCCGTTTTCGGCGCTTGCTGGAGGCGCTATGATTGGCCTTGCCGCACTCGCCCTGATGGCGGTCAAGGGGCGGGTGATGGGCATTAGCGGCATCCTAGCCAGCCTGATCCGGCCTGATGCAGAAGATAGTAATAGCTGGCGACTGGCCTTTGTGGCAGGTGCCTTGCTAAGCCCGCTGGCACTGGGTCTGTTTGATTTCGAGATTGAGATTGCGCCTGTCGCCTCGGGCTGGGTTTTGCCGCTGGCAGGTTTGCTGGTCGGGTTTGGCGCGGCACTGGGGTCGGGCTGTACATCCGGCCATGGCATTTGCGGGCTGGCGCGGTTGTCGCCGCGTTCACTGGTGGCAGTTCTGACCTTTATGCTGGCCGCGGTGATTACGGTGTATCTTGTGCGCCATGCGGGGGTGATGTGATGCCTTTGCTGTTCAGCTTTCTGATTGGTGGCTTATTTGGTATCGGGCTGGCGGTTGCGGGTATGTTGAACCCGTCCAAGGTCGTGGGCTTTCTGGATATTTTTGGCTTGTGGGATCCGTCACTGGCTTTTGTTATGGGCGGCGGTGTTATTGTCAATCTGATCGGGCACCGGTTGCTGATGAAGCGGGCAACGCCATTATTTGGCGGTGCGTTCCGACTGCCAACGGCACAGGATATCGATCGCCGTTTGCTGGGTGGTAGTGCTTTGTTCGGTATTGGCTGGGGGCTGGGCGGGTTATGCCCGGGGCCGGTTATATCATCATTGCTTTTGCGTCCGGCAGATGTGGCGCTTTTTGCCATTATGATGCTGGCAGGTCTGTGGCTGGGTAAAGCTGTCAGACAGAGTTAAATTTTTCGAATAGTGAAATGGCTATGTATTTGCCCATAGCCGCCCAAATACAAAAAGATAATTGCCAAATTTAGCTTTAGCGTGAAAAGTAGCTGACTGGATTACGTTGCCACAATATGCGAAGCGCATGAAAACATTTGATTACATCATTGTTGGTGCCGGTTCGGCGGGCTGTGTGCTGGCCGACAAGCTCAGTGCCGATGGCTCGCATTCGGTGTTGCTACTCGAGGCAGGCCCGTCGGATGACCGCTTCTGGATCAAAGCCCCAATCGGCTATGGCATGTCCTTTTATGACCGCAATGTGAACTGGCGTTTTTCAACGGCGCCGGAGCCCGGGCTTGGTGGTCGCAAACTTTACTGGCCGCGTGGCCGTGTGCTTGGCGGGTCAAGCTCGATCAACGCGCTGGTCTATCATCGCGGCGTGGCGGCTGATTATGATGATTGGGCGGCGGCGGGTAATCCGGGCTGGGATTATCAATCGGTAAAACCGATTTTCGAATCCTTTGAACAAATGGTTGATGCCAAGGACAAGGTCAAACATGCCGAAGGTAAACTGACAGTATCTGACCCGTCATCCAGCCTGCATCCGATGAAAGAAGATTTCTTTGACATGTGCGCGCAAAGTCAGGTGCCGTTTGATCATTCACCATCACAAGATGGCGAGGGCATATCTTCATATCTGATCACAACGCGCAATGGCAAGCGATGCTCAAGCGCGGTAGCGTTTCTGCGTCCGGCGTTAAAGCGCAAAAACCTTACGGTGATGACGAATATAGATGCCGAGCGTATTCTGTTCCGCGAAAACCGCGCTAGCTCGGTGCTGTGTAGTTATAGGGGCGCGCAAATATCATTCAGCGCAAACCGTGAAATAATTCTGTCGGCAGGTGCGGTCAAATCACCGCAATTGCTGCAGGTGTCGGGCATCGGGCCTGGCAAGGTTTTGCGCAATGCCGGTGTTACGGTAAAAATGGAGCATCCGCATGTTGGCATGAATATGCAGGATCATCTTGGCATCAATTATTATTTCAAGGCGAACAAGCCAACGATGAATAATGTGCTGGGGCGGTGGCCAGGGCGGATCATGGCCGGCATCGAATATGTTCTGCGCAAGACTGGCCCGCTGTCATTGAGCGTCAACCAAATTGGCGGTCTGGTCAAAACAGACCCCAGCCTAGATGTGGCTAATGCACAGATATATGCCAATCCGGTAAGCTACCAGATCAAATTCCATAATAAGCGGCCATTGTTGAAGCCAGATAAGTTTCCGGGCTTTATCCTTGGTTTTAATAGTTGCCGTCCAGTCAGTGCAGGGAGCATCAAAATCACCTCGGAAAAGGCGGATGTACCGCCGGAGATTCTGGGCAATTACATGACACATCAAAAGGATGTTGATGACGTGGTGAAGATGGCGCGGTTTATCGGCCAGCTTCAAAACACGCCAGCCATTCAACAGATATTGTCTGCATCACCAGATACGCCGCTTGACCAAATGAGCGATGACGATATTGTTGCCGACTTCAAGGAAAGATGTGGTACGATTTTTCATCCGTCCTGTACATGCCGGATGGGAACGTCAGTTGACAATTCGGTTGTAAATTCCGATCTTAAAGTTCATGATATTGACGGTTTACGGGTTGTTGATGCTTCAATATTTCCGAATATTACCTCGGCAAATATTAATGCCCCCACAATCATGGTGGCGCATAAAGCCGCTCAGTCTATTCTGGATGAAGCCAAGCGACCAGTTCGTTAAAAGCATTTTAAGATGGTGTATGAACAGTGTCGGATGTGTGTGATATGTATCATATGCAGATAGTGTTTTTGTGAGTCTGACCAATCAGTATATTCAATAAGCAGGGCAAAATTTATGAAAATCAAATCATCATATTTATTGGCAGGTCTAGTTGCCTTGCTGGTTGGTTTGTGGATGGCATCGGGGTCTTTCATGAAAGATACGCCAGCCGCGATCAATGATAGTGACCAAGCCGAGGCCGGTAGCGGGGCGGACATGCCCAAGCAAGCTGATGTTACATCCAGCTTTACTGTTTCAGCCGTAAGCGTTCAGAACGAGACGATTAATCGTACCATTCGCGCCAATGGGGTCAGCGAAGCAGCCTTTGACGTAACCGTATCATCCAAGATCAATGGCAACATCATCAGGATTCCTGCAACCGAAGGCAGTGAGATCAAGCAAGGCGATGTGCTGGTTGTGCTTGATAAAGGCACTTTGCCCGAGCAGATTGCGGCGGCAAAGGCTGAATTAAACGCGGCTGAAAAATCTTATGATGCCGCACAAAAGCAGTCAAAAGGCACGCTCAAGGAAGAGCTTGCCGCCGCCCGCGCTAATCTTGTTGTCACCGAAAAGCGCCTGTCGATTGCCAATGAACTGGCCAAGGAAAATTTTACCGCACCGGTTGAGCTTGCACAATTGAAAGCCGATTACGAAAATGCCCGTGTCCAGCTGGCCAAGATTGAAACGGCGCAAAATTACCGTTCAGAGCTGGAAGTGGCGCAGAATATGGCGCGCGTTGAAGCGGCGCGGGCATCGCTTGCGGCACTGCAAACCCAGCTTGAGGATTCGACGATCAGATCGCCTGTCAGCGGTTTGCTGGAAACATTGCATGTTGAAAAGGGCGAGCGGATGCGCCGCGATGCGGCGGCGGCCACTATTCTGGGCATGGATACATTGAGCGTCATTGTTGCGGTGCCGCAAAATGACATTGCGCAGATTTCAGTCGGCGACATGGTTGATGTCAAAATTGCCGGTGCCGGAACAAACAGGGGTAAAGTCACGAAAATTGCGTCACGGTCAAATCAGGCCACGCGTACCTTTGATGTCGAAGTATCGGTGCAAAATAAAGACCGCAAATTACGCGGTGGGGTGACCGTAGAAGCGACTATTGATGTTGGTACTATCGCGGCGTTTGGTCTGTCGCCAGCGCATTTGTCGGTATCATCTGACGGGTCTTTATTTGCCAAGATCAGCGTTGATGGCATTGTCCAGAAGATTGATGTCAATATGGTGCGTTCAGGTGGCGAGAAAGTGTTTGTTTCGGGCTTGCCTGACGGGGCGATCGTGCTGACCGTGGGTCAGGCCTTTGTCGAAGCAGGTGATAATGTTGAAATTGTCCTAGAGACAGTATCATGAACAGAATAATCGAAGCTGCCTTTTCGCGTACCGGTGCGGTTCTGCTGGCATTGGTAGTCTTGTGCGGTGTCGGACTGTCGGCATTAAACGAGATTCCGAAAGAAGCCACACCAGATATCGATATTCCGGTCGCCTATGTTTCGGTTGGCTATAAAGGCATTTCGCCAAGCGATGCCGAGCGGTTGCTTATCAAGCCGCTGGAAAAGCACCTGCGAACTGTCGAAGGCCTTGATGTGATGAAATCGGTAGCCGCCGAAGGTTACGGTTCTGTTTCACTTGAATTTGCCGCCAATGAGAATATTGACCGCGCGCTGGCTGATGTGCGCCAGGCGGTTGATGATGCCAAGCCGGATTTACCTGCTGATGCCGATGAGCCAAAGGTCATTGAAATTAACCTGTCACAATTTCCAATTCTGACAGCCGCTTTATATGGGTCGGTATCGGAACGGACAATGGTTCTGGCGGCGCGTGAAATCAAAGATAAAATTGAAGCCTTGCCGGGTGTTCTGGAAGTCGAAATTGGTGGCGACCGCGAAGAAGTGCTGGAAATTCTGGTGGATGCGTCAAGTATGGAAGCCTATGGCCTTGATCCGTCAGTGGTGATGGGGCTTGTGCAGGGGAATAACCAGCTTGTTACGGCTGGCGCGATTGATGATGGCGGTGGCCGATTGCTGGTCAAAGTGCCGGGGGTTCTGGAAAGCGTTGATGATCTGATTAACATGCCGATCAAGGCGCGTGACGGGACGTCGATCAAATTTGGTGATGTTGCTGTTGTGCGCCGTGCTTTTGAACAGGCTGAAGGCTGGTCACGCGTGAATGGTGAAGCCGCGATTGTTCTGGATGTTCGCAAGCGTGTTGGCGCCAATGTTATCAATGTTGTCGAGTCGGCACGCGCGGTGATTGATACAGCCGCTCCCATGATAGGCAATGATGTCAAGGTCAGCTATCTGTTCGACGATTCAAAAGATGTGCGCAATTTGCTAAGCGATCTTGGTAACAATGTTGGTGCGGCGGTGATCATTGTCATGGTGGTTGTGCTGGCGACATTGGGTGTGCGGAATGCAACTCTGGTTGGCCTAGCCATTCCGGGTTCGTTTCTGATTGGTATCACGGTGCTGAACAGTCTGGGTATCACAATGAATATTGTGGTGCTGTTTTCGCTGATTCTGGTGGCGGGTATGCTGGTTGACGGTGTTATCGTCACGACCGAATTTGCCGATAGGCGGATCGCGATGGGGGCAACGCGTCGCAATGCCTATATGCTTGGTGCCCAGCGTATGGCATGGCCGATTATTTCATCGACAATTACGACCTTAATGGTGTTTCTGCCGCTTCTTGTCTGGCCGGGTATTGTTGGAAAATTCATGAAGTTTTTGCCAATTACCGT
>JBMZPN010000021.1:0-17984 GCA_049620845.1 Puniceispirillum sp. (SeqCode) | reverse complement strand
TGATGGCCATACAAAGGGTTGCGCAATCCAAAGCGGCGTAATCAACACTGTTAGAACTTTACATCAAAATAAAAACAAACCCCGCATCAGCGCAAAAGCCAAGGCGGGGTTTTGTTTTGCATAATTTGGTGGAGCTAAGCGGGATCGAACCGCTGACCTCTACAATGCCATTGTAGCGCTCTCCCAGCTGAGCTATAGCCCCTTCTACAAATTATCAGCCACAATTTCTGTAGCCGCGCATGTGTATCGCAGGCTTTAGTGTTGGCGCAAGCAAAATCTAGCAATTACATGAAATTCAAACGCCAATCGCAAAAAACCGCGGCTAATTCTCATTCCCATCGTCAAGATTTGGAAGCAACTCGTCATCTTCGGTGATTTCATCTTGAATGATGCCGGCTCCGTCTGGATCTTCGGCCACATCATCATCGTCATCATAATCAAGATCATCATCATTTACGTCAATGCCGGCATCTTGATCGACATTTTCGTCATCGCCATCATCTACATCATCATGAATATTTTCGTCTTGATCTTCAGCATCGTCTGGTTTCGCTGTTTGCGCTTTTCTGGCCGCCAATTTTACCGCGCTGCGCCCTTTACGGCTGGTGAGGAGATTCTCAAGATTAAATTCAGCAGAACAACCCGGGCAAATAATAGGTGTTCGATTAAAATCGTAGAATTTCATACCGCAAGACAGACACGCCCGCTTTATTCCAAGATCTGCTTTAGCCATTCCCAATAACCCTTTGCATATTTTACTACATATGGTTACACAAATTTTGCCTTAGGGATTTGAAACAATTTACGTGGCCTGTCAAAACAAATTTTTAACCACCACGCATTTTTATTCCGTTCCTGATAAAGCGTATAAACAAAGTGCATAAATTCTGCATAGAAATTTTTGTCATCAGGAATATATTTTTGTCACAATCAATAGCGCCATGTTTGCTTCATCACTTAACATGATGCTATATCAACATATTTGAAAATGTGATGGCAGCCTGTGCCATAAAACAAATTCAGTAACCCAATTTTGGTCGCAGGATGAAGACATGTCGACACAGACAAATCTCAGCTTATCATCACAAAAAACAGCAAATCTTGCTGGCATAGTTAATGTACCGGGCGATAAATCAATGTCGCACCGATCCTTGATTCTTGGAAGTTTGGCCATCGGCACAACCAGGGTAACCGGCTTGCTGGAAGGGGCTGACGTTTTGGCAACAGCCGATGTCATGCGGGCAATGGGTGCGGACATTACACGCCATGATGATGGCACCTGGGTTATTCTGGGACAAGGCCTGCACGGCCTTGAAGCACCTGAAACCGCATTAGACCTCGGCAATTCCGGCACGGGCGTTCGGCTGCTTATGGGCGTTGTTGCAGGGCAACCCATTACCGCAACATTTACTGGTGACGCATCCTTAAGCACCCGCCCCATGGCGCGCATTACCGACCCTTTGCAAACTATGGGCACTATTGTTGCCAACCGTGACGGCGGCCTGCTGCCAGTGACAATTACCGGCCAAGACGAACCTATGGCAATCTGCTATGAAAGCCCCGTAGCATCAGCCCAGATCAAGTCTGCAATTCTGCTAGCCGGTTTGACAGCCCGCGGTGACACCGAAGTTATCGAACCACATGCGTCACGTGATCACACGGAAAGCATGCTTCGTCATTTTGGCGCGAAAGTCGATCAGGCCATTCGCGATGATGGCACACATCATGTCCGTCTTCATGGTGGCGCACAGCTAATGGCAGCAGATATCGCTGTACCGCGCGATCCCTCTTCGGCTGCTTTTCCAATGGTTGCCGCATTGCTGACGGAAGGCAGTGACATCACCTTACCCGCAATCGGCATGAACCCGCTTCGCACCGGCCTGATCACGACCCTGATCGAAATGGGCGGCAACATCACCACGCTTAATGAACGTAACGAAGGCGGCGAACCGGTAGCGGATTTACGCGTTCGGCACAGTGAACTGCATGGCATTGAAGTACCAGCTGAGCGCGCGGCGTCGATGATTGATGAATTTCCAATCCTGTCTGTAGCCGCCACACAGGCAAATGGCAGCACAGTCATGAATGGTGTTGCCGAACTCAGGGTAAAGGAAACTGACCGGATCAAGGTTATGGCCGACGGCCTGCAAGCGGCAGGTGCCATTGTCAGCTATAACGATGACACCATGACAGTGACTGGCAGTTCAATTAAAGGCGGTATGACTGTTAACTCGCAACATGACCACCGAATCGCAATGTCGTTTTTAACCCTTGGCTTGATTTCAGAGGCGCCCGTGAAGGTTGACGGCTGTGAAACCATCAATACAAGCTTCCCTGATTTTGCCAAGATCATGCAGAATGCAGGCGCCATTATCGCCGAAGCAGCTTCATGATTATCGCTGTTGACGGATCCGCCGCCAGTGGCAAAGGCACACTTGCCAAACGGCTTGCCGCACATTTTGATCTTGCCCATCTAGATACCGGCTCTTTATATCGCATGGTAGGACTTGCCGCTTTGGAACAGGGATTTAGCGATAAATATATTGAAGAAAATCAAGCTGTTGCAATAGCTAACACCCTTGATCTTGCAATTACGCCTGATCACAGAATTCGTAATGACAAGGTCGCCAAGATGGCGTCAATTGTCGCTGCCATGCCATCTGTGCGTGCCTGCCTTCTTGATCTGCAACGTAGCTTTGCGACGCACCATTTATCCACGAACGGTGCTGTTCTTGATGGACGTGATATTGGCAGTGTTGTTCTGCCAGATGCCGATTATAAATTCTTCATCGATGCCGATATTGATGTTCGTGCAAAACGCCGCACCAAAGAGTTGCATGATACCGGACAATCCGTTATGTTCCGCGACGTTCTTGAGGATATGAAGGCACGGGATCATCGGGATCGCAACCGCGATGTCGCCCCGTTGGTGGCTCCCTCTGATGCTATGGTCATTGATACGTCTGATAAAGACGCAGATATGGTGCTAGCACTGGCATTGCCACATATAGCTGAATAGACCAGAACTTCGTCGGACAGGATGGCTTCCGAACACCACCTGTTTGTAAAAATGACTTTAACGTTTGCTGGTATGGATCAACTGATCGCCACAAAAACCCGGTTAGAGTTTCATTGTTATACGCATGGCCTATGGCATGTGATTGACTGATGAAATGGTTCGGCTAATTCGGCCCTCAAACCAGCTGAGGCACTATACCGGCGTGAATTGTTTCAGTCTCGAAACACCGGTAGGCGATGAACGGAGATATTTTTGACACCTACAAACGCAATGGCAGCCGATGCTGCAACCGAAAACTTTGCCGATCTTCTTGCTGAAAGCTTTGGCAAAGACACCAATATTGAAGGATCAGTCGTCCGCGGTTTCATAGTAGAAATCGAAGGTGACGCTGTTCTCATTGATGTTGGCCTGAAGTCCGAAGGGCGCATTCCACTTAAAGAACTTGTCAGCCCCGGACAGGAAGTCGATGTAAAGATTGGCGACGAAATTGAAGTTTATGTTGAGCGCATGGAAGACCGTAATGGTCAGGCCGTTCTCAGCCGTGACAAAGCACGCCGCGAAGAAGCATGGAGCCTGCTTGAAGCTTCGTTTGAAAAGCAAGAGCGTGTTACCGGCATTATCTTTGGCAAGGTCAAAGGTGGCTTTACTGTTGATCTCTCAGGCGCAACCGCCTTTTTGCCAGGTAGCCAAGTTGACATTCGCCCGGTTCGTGATCTTGGCCCATTGATGGGGTCTCCACAACCATTCCAGATTTTGAAAATTGATCGCCGCCGCGGCAATATCGTTGTTTCGCGCCGCGCTGTTCTGGAAGAATCCCGCGCAGAAGCCCGCACCGAGCTGGTATCTAACCTGCAAGAAGGTCAGGTGCTGCAGGGTGTCGTCAAAAACATCACAGATTACGGCGCTTTCGTTGATCTTGGTGGTGTTGACGGTCTGCTTCACGTTACCGATATTGCATGGCAGCGTATCAGCCATCCTTCAGAAGCCTTACAGATTGGTGAAACCGTTGAAGTACAGGTTATCCGCTTTAATGCTGATACCCAGCGTATCTCGCTTGGCATGAAGCAGCTTCTGTCTGACCCATGGGAAAATGTCGAAGGCAAATTTCCAATTGGTGCGAAGATGGAAGGTCGCGTCACCAACATCACCGACTATGGTGCATTTGTAGAACTTGAAGCCGGTGTCGAAGGTCTTGTCCATGTATCTGAGATGAGCTGGACAAAGAAGAATGTCCATCCGGGCAAGATTGTATCAACCAGCCAGCAAGTCGAAGTTATGGTTCTGGATGTTGATTTGTCCAAGCGCCGCATTTCACTTGGTCTAAAGCAGTGCACTGGCAACCCATGGGAAGATCTGAGCGCCGCACATCCTGCTGGCTCCGAGATCGAAGGTGAAATCCGCAACATTACCGAATTTGGTCTTTTTGTTGGTCTTACCGAAGAAATTGATGGTCTTGTCCATCTGTCGGATATTAGCTGGGATGTTACCGGCGAAGCTGCTCTTGAAGGCTTCAACAAAGGTGACACGGTTAAAGCCAAGGTTCTGGATATTGATACTGACAAAGAGCGTATCTCGCTTGGTATCAAGCAGCTTACCGAAGACCCATTTGCTGGTCAGGCTGATAATTATCGCAAAGGTGAAGTTGTTACATGTACGGTTACAGCCGTATCTGAAAACGGCCTCGATGTGACTGTCGGTGATGCCTTGACTGGCTTTATCCGCCGCGCCGATCTAAGTCGTGAACGCAATGAACAGCGGGCTGACAGGTTTGCTGTGGGTGAAAAGGTCGATGCGATCGTCACCAATCTTGACAAGAAGTCACGCAAACTGACCTTGTCGATCAAGGCACGCGAATCTGCTGAAGAAAAACAGGCTATGGCTGACTTTGGCTCATCAGATAGTGGCGCAAGCCTTGGTGATATTCTGGGTGCCGCGCTGGCTAAGCGTGACACTGCAGACGATAAGTAAATTACTCGCGCAGGCAGCTCATGTTGCCTGCGCATCTCTTATCTTTAAAGGTTCTTAACGTTTTTGTTTCAAACATGAGTTGACCCCGCGTTAGCGAACAGGCATCCTAATTTCTGTTAAAAATGTATGTATTAACAATGGAGTGGGTGGCGTGACACGGTCTGAACTTATTGCCCGTATGGCAGCAAAAAATCCTGCCTTATATCACAGAGACATTGAACGTTTAGTCGGAACAATATTAGATGAAATAAGCGGGGCTTTGGAACGCGGAGATCGCGTTGAACTTCGGGGCTTTGGCGCGTTTTCAGTTCGTCACCGTAAAGCCCGCATTGGCAGAAATCCCAGAACTGGCGCAAGTGTGCAAGTGGCTGAAAAGAAAGTACCTTTTTTCAAAATGGGTAAAGGAATGCGCGAGCGCCTAAACCGTTAACTGGAAGACGTTTATGAAAATGATCACCCGTTTTCTATGGGTCATAATTACCATTGCAATAGGTTTGCTTACGGTATCTTTTTCAACGTCCAATGTTACAGCTGTCAGCCTGACTCTATGGCCTTTTGATCTAACCCTAACCGCACCGATATGGCTTGTATGTATCATATGTCTTGGCATTGGCCTGGCGGTGGGCAGTGCGCTGATATGGTTTCAACTTCTCGCGATTCGCGCCCGCAAGTGGCGTTTACAGCAAAATTTTAATAAACTGGAAAAAAAATACGACGCGCTTATCGCAACACAGGCAACTGACACCAATCGTGAAATGTCAGATAACAAGCCCATGATGAAAGTGCTTGATTAACACCAGACAACCCAAGGATATTTTGATGCCGCGTGCTGATGTAAAAATTTGCGGGATTGCAACAGCTGCTGATTATGACGTCTGTGCCGAGGCTGGCGCGCGCTGGATTGGCATGGTGTTTTTCCCCAAGTCACCTAGACATCTTACGCTTGAAGCAGCAACGGCGCTTGCTAATCATGCAGATAGCTATGAGGGCGATAGCCCGCAACGCGTGGCTTTGACTGTCGACATGGATGATGATGCGCTGGATTCTGTCATACAGGCAACCCGCCCCGACCTTGTTCAGCTTCATGGCAATGAAACACCCGATCGCGCCAAAGCCATCAAGGCGCGTTTCAACGTCCCTCTCATAAAGGCTTTGCGCATTGGCAATGCATCGGATCTGAACGCCTGTTCCGTCTGGGAGAATGTCGCCGACTGGCTGCTTCTTGATGCCAAACCGGATAATAGTGACCTGCCAGGCGGCACCGGCCATAGCTTTGACTGGAACTTGCTGTCCAGCCATGCAGGCATGAGTAACTGGATGCTGGCTGGCGGTCTGAATCCAGACAATGTCGCCAGAGCGATCAGCGTTACTGGTAGCCGCGCACTTGACGTATCCTCGGGGGTCGAGTCAGCGCCCGGGAAAAAAGATCACAGCCTAATTCGTAGCTTTATTCACGCAGCAGAAATAGGCTAAAATAGATCATTATTGAGAGAGGCTGGCCAAAATGTGCCGGAACATAAAATGACCGAAGCAAGTATGAATTCTTTTCGCAACCAGCCCGATGATGGTGGCCGTTTCGGCATCCATGGCGGACGTTTTGTTGCTGAAACGCTGATGCCGCTGATACTGGACGTTGAAAAGTCATATAATGAAACGCGGCAGGATGAGTCCTTTGCCCGCGAACTGCTTTATTACCAGCAACATTATATTGGCCGCCCAAGTCCGCTCTATTTTGCCGAGCGTCTGACCGCCCATTTTGGTGGCGCGAAACTATATCTGAAACGCGACGAGCTAAACCATACAGGCGCCCATAAAATCAATAATGTGCTGGGACAGGCTTTGCTGGCCAAGCGCATGGGTAAAAAGAAAATCATTGCCGAAACCGGTGCTGGTCAGCATGGCGTGGCGACAGCAACTGCCTGTGCCCTGTTTGATATGGAATGCGAAGTGTTCATGGGCGAAGAAGATGTCCGCCGCCAGAAGCCTAATGTCGACCGTATGCGCCTGCTAGGCGCCAAAATTCATCCGGTAACATCCGGCACAGGCACGCTCAAAGACGCCATGAATGAGGCTTTGCGTTTCTGGGTAACCAATGCGGATACGCATTTCTATATTATCGGCACGGTTGCCGGCCCTCATCCCTATCCGCAAATGGTTCGCGATTTCCAATCTGTTATCGGGATTGAGGCACGCGCCCAGATACAGGAAGCCGAAGGGCGACTGCCTGACGCCCTGATTGCCTGTATCGGTGGCGGTTCGAATGCAATGGGTTTATTCCATCCGTTTCTGGATGATGAAGGCGTCGATATTTACGGTGTCGAGGCGGCTGGCAAAGGTATTCCATCCGGCCTGCATGCGGCGTCTCTGACTGGTGGCACGCCCGGTATTCTGCATGGTAACCGCACCTATCTGCTGCAAAATGACGATGGCCAGATCATAGATGCGCATTCGATTTCTGCCGGTCTTGATTATCCGGGCATTGGCCCTGAGCATTCATGGCTGCATGATATTAAACGCGTCAATTATGTCAGCGCCACCGATGATCAGGCGCTGGAAGCATTTCAGCTTTGTTCACGGATGGAAGGCATTATTCCGGCGCTGGAACCTTCGCATGCGCTTGCTTTTACAAGCACCATTATTGGTGACATGGACAAGGATTCTATTGTGATCTTGAATATGTGCGGACGTGGCGATAAGGATCTTGGCGCCGTGCTTCCCCTTCTTGAAGACCTTGGCAGATTGTAAAGCAATAATCGCCCCATCGTGCCAAACAAAATACGAATAAAGGAAAAATAATGACACGTCGTATCGAGACAGCTTTTGCCAAAGCAAAGTCAGCAAACCGGGGCGTTTTAGGGGTCTTTGTCACTGCGGGTGATCCCGACCTTGAAACATCCGAAAAAATAGTGGATGCGCTTGCAGATACCGGCGTTGACTTTATCGAACTTGGTATGCCGTTTTCTGACCCGATGGCCGATGGTCCCGCCATTCAGGCATCGTCGCTACGAGCCTTGAAAGCCGGAATGAGCTTGCAAAAGACATTAGATATGGCCAAGCGTTTTCGCCAGAAGAACGCTGATATTCCGATCATTCTGATGGGCTATTACAACCCCATTTACATATACGGAAATGATGCTTTTCTAAAAGATGCTGTCGACGCAGGTGTGGACGGCTTGATACTCGTTGACCTGCCACCCGAAGAAGATGATGAGCTGTGTATTCCGGCAAAGCAAGCCGGCCTGAGCTTTATCCGGCTTGTAACGCCGACCACTGATGACAAACGTCTGCCAACGGTTCTGGCTGAGGCAAGCGGCTTTGTCTATTATGTATCGGTAACTGGCATTACAGGCACCAAAAGTGCCGGTGCTGGCTCTATCGAGAATGCCTATGAACGGATCAGTAGCAACACCGATTTGCCGATTGTCACAGGTTTTGGTATCAAGACACCAGAACAGGCGGCAGAAGTTGCCAATTTAAGCGATGGAGCGGTTGTGGGATCAGCCATTGTTGATATTATTGCCAACAACCTTTCGGAAGATGGTAGCGGCAATGATGAAATCGTTCGTAAAGTTGCCGCATTTGTCAGCGATCTTGCAAATGCCGTTAACGGTAAATAGTCAGACGATAAAGGGATATAAGCGATGAACTGGATTACAAATTCCGTACTTCCCAAAATCAAGGCATGGGTGCAATCAGATGATGTGCCCGATAATTTATGGATCAAATGTAAAGCCTGCGGGCAGATGATTTTCCATCGCGAATTCGAGCAGGCTTATAATTGTTGTTCTACCTGTGGGTCACACGCACCTTTGCCACCGGAAAGCCGCTTTGCCATGACCTTTGATGATGGCAAGTTCGAAATCATTCCTTTGCCGGAAATCATCGACGATCCGCTTAAATTCCGCGATACCAAGAAATATGCTGACCGCTTGCGTGATACGCGCAACCGCACCGGCCTTGATGATGCTATCGCCATTGGTGTTGGCAAAATAGGCGGCCATGATGCGGTGATGGCGGCCTTTGATTTCCGCTTTATGGGTGGATCGATGGGGCGCATGGTTGGCAATGGCATAGTGCTGGCCGCACAGGAAGCTGTGAAGCGCAAAGCTGCACTCATCACAGTGCCATCAACGGGCGGTGCGCGCATGCAGGAAGGTGTATTGTCATTGATGCAGTTGCCACGCACCATTTCTGCCGTTGATCAGGTGCGTAATGCCAATTTGCCCTATATCGTCTTGCTTGCGCATCCGACAACAGGTGGTGTAACGGCCTCTTTTGCCATGCTTGGTGACATACAGATTGCCGAACCGGGCGCCATTATCGGCTTTGCCGGACGGCGCGTCATCGAAGAAACAGTTCGTGAAAAACTGCCCGATGATTTCCAGACTGCGGAATATCTGCAGGAGCATGGTATGGTTGACAGTGTTGTTGCCCGAAGCGAGCAAAGCGCCTATATCGGCCGTATCCTTGGTTTCCTTATGGGGAATAGCAAGGCGGCTTAATGACCGACACGCATTCTGCTAATCCCGCATCCAACCAGACTGGTGGCGAGGATGCGCATGATGCATTGCGGGCACAGCATGCACTTGACCGCCTTGCCGAACTGCATCCAAAGCTGATTGATCTGGGACTTGATCGCACCTTTGCGCTGTTAGACCGTCTTGGTAACCCCCATCGCGCATTGCCGCCAATAATTCACGTTTCAGGCACCAATGGCAAAGGGTCAGTCATTGCCCATATGCGCGCGATGGCAGAAGGATGCGGATTGCGTGTTCATGTTTACAGCTCGCCTCATCTATGCCGGTTTAACGAACGCATTCGATTAGCGGGTACATTGATTAGCGATGGTGCGCTGGCTGATCTTCTCGAAGAAGTCGAACATATCAATGGCAGTGATGAAGTTACCTTCTTTGAAGTCACCACCGCCGCCGCCATGCTGGCTTTTTCGCGTGTTGAAGCAGATTTATTATTACTGGAAACAGGACTTGGCGGCACGTTAGACTCAACCAATGTTCTGGCGCAACCGCTCGCCACTATAATCACGCCTGTCGCCCGTGACCATGAGCATTTTCTGGGCACGGATCTGACAAGTATCGCATCACAAAAAGCAGGCATCATGCGCAATAACGTGCCCTGCTTCAGCGCCCGACAAGACCCTGCCGCAGCCAAGGAAATTAGTGCACATGCTAATATTATCGGCGCTCAGCTTTTCACGGCAGGAATTGATTTTAACGGGCAACTAGCCGCGGATGGGCGTATCACTCTCAGCTATGATAATGCCGATCTTCATGATGCCGAGACGACATTACCCAAACCCGGTCTTGCTGGCGCACATCAGATTGATAATGCCAGCCTTGCCGCTGCCACGCTGATCCATGCACTTGGTAACAGCCACAATATAGCACCTGACAGTATCATTGCCGGACTTGGCAATGCCATATGGCCAGGCCGGATACAGAAACTGGACAAGGGCGACCTCACTGCCCTTATACCAGAACAATCAATATGGCTGGATGGGGCGCATAACGCACATGGCGCATTGGCGCTGGTGACTGCGCTTCCCGACATTCATGATGGCAAATGGACAGTCATTTGCGGCGCGCTGAATACACGTGATCCCGTCGAGTTTCTAGCACCCATAAGCGGCATTGCCGGACAAATCCATACATTGACGATTCCGGATCAGCCAGCTTCGCTAACGGCCAGCGAACTTGCTGCTACGGCAACATCAATGGGGCTTGCCGCATCGCCTGCCAGTTCAATACAGGACGCCTTGATCAAAGCCGACAAAAGTCAGCCGGTGATTATCTGTGGTTCGCTCTATTTAGCTGGTCATATTCTGACAGAAAATAAAACGCTACCTGTCTAGCACAGATAGCGTTTTGAACCCGAGCGCTAGATCGACTGGTCAATCCAGCTTTCTAATTGCGACTTTGGCAAAGCACCAACTTTTTCAGCAACCACCGCGCCATCCTTAAAGATGAGCAAGGTTGGAATGCCGCGCACATTATATTGCTGGGGGGTAAGCGGGTTTTCGTCAATGTTCAACTTTACGATTGAAAGGCTGTCACCCTTATCTTCAGAAATCTCTTCAAGCGCGGGGCCAATCGCCTTGCATGGGCCACACCATTCTGCCCAAAAGTCGACAAGAACCGGCTTGTCAGCCTGCAAAACCTGCGTCGAGAAATCACTATCAGTCGTCTTTATTGTCGCCATTATGGTTTTCCTACCCTGTTTAACTTGCTAAGTGAATTAATTTTTAACTGGCCTCAATGTCACCAAAAATCCGCGCAAGCGCCGAAGCGCGCATGGAATCTGTTACTTCCTGAAGCCTAGCGGTTTCCGTCCAAATGAGCCAGCACACAATTGACTTATCCGGAAAAATTTCTGCAATCAACGCCGCATAAAGAGCCATTTGGCGTTGATAGGTTTCAGGAGGCGTATCATCATGCGCAATGCCCGTTTTAAAATCCGCTAGAATGATACTATCGTCACCAATATAAAGACGGTCAATCTGTCCGGACACGCCCCGATCACGCACCATGCCTGTCACTGGCACTTCGGCAAGCGCGTCATCAGAAAACAGGTCGGCAAAGCGTGAATCGTCCAAAATGGTGAAAACTTCATCTTTAAGCTGCGCACCCTGATCAGGCGATAGCATATCAACCGCCGCAATCATGCGTTCTGCCAGCGCATTACGCTGATCAAGTGGCACCGTTGGCAATATCTCGAACAAACGGTGCGCCAGCCGCCCACGCGCCAGCGCTATGGCCTGACTTCGGCTATCTGTCAGTCCAAAACCCAATGGATTTGGCGCATGAAGATTGGCTGGTTCTGATGGGCGTAACGGACGGCTATCAGGCGGGAAATCAGGTGCTGGCCTGTGCAGCCAGCTTGTATCCGCCGGTTCACCAGCTATATCAGGCACATTCATTTGCTTACTGTCATCTGGCTTTGAACGTGAAGCGGCTTCAGGTTCCGACACTGTCTCTACAACATGTCGCAATGTTCCATCATCATCTTCAATAACATCTGGATGAGACGCAAAATAATCTTTGATTTGGCTATATGGGCTATTTTCAAGCCATCGCGAATTTTGTTTTTGCCAGCCCCCTATTACCAGCCCATCGCGCGCACGTGTTAAAGCCACATAAAGAAGGCGGTTATCCTCTTCGGCACGCAACGCGCTGGCTTTCTGGCGAGCCGCTTCAAGAAATGGCGGGCGTAACCGACTGCCTGCTTCCCAATAAACAAAACGTTGATCTTCGCCCGAAGTCAGCGGTGATGATGGCACTCTATGGCGTAACATATCTGGCAAAATGACAATTGGTGCTTCTAGCCCTTTAGCACCATGTATCGTCATGATGCGTACCTCATCGACATTGCCAGAGTCCATGTCGCGCTTTACATCGCCGCCGCCAGCCCTGACCGATGCCAGAAATGATGTAAGCGAAACCCCGCCTGCTTCGCCATAGCTTTGCGCCACCGCCAGAAAATGATCAAGTGCCTCATCAACCGACGAGCCTAGACGGGCGCGAAACCTTTCACGTCCGCCATCAACAAGGACATTGCTGTAGAAAGAGAAAACCGACCCGCCATCAACCATTCTAATCCATTGTTCAAGACGGTCAGCGATCCGGCCAAGCGGGTCATTACTGCCCAGATAGCGCATAAGTCGCCGGAACAAGCTATGCGATCCACGATCATGCGCAAGATCAAATAATTGCTCTTCGCTGATCCCAAATAAAGGTGATTTCAATAAGGCGGCAAGCTGTAAATCATCATCAGGCAAAAGCACAACATCACCCAAGGCCAGCAAATCCTGAATTTCAATTTGATCCACAAGCCGCATCCGGTCAGCACCGGCAACAGCAACACCTTGTTCCTGCAACGCAACCAGAACTTGCTCAAAAAAAACATCACGTTTACGAAGCAGAATAAGAATATCGCCAGCCATGACTTTTCTTGGGGCATGGTCATTGTCTGATGATGGTAAAGGCCTGTTGCCGATCCAGGATTTCAGGGTTTGCGCAAGATGGCTTGCCGCTAGAGCAGATGCCCCTTGCGTCGAGGCAATATTAGCAGGGGTAAAGCCTTCGGTATTTTCCTCTTCCGCAGATGCTTCAATAACCGGCCAGACTTCGACAAAACCCCCTTTGTTACGGCGCGCAAGATCATGACTGACAAAATCCTGAATGCCATCAAGATCGGGGATCAAACCATTGACCAGCCCAAGTATGGGCGCCGTAGACCGGAACGATACCGACAAGGACAAAGCGCGAAAATCAATCGCGGCGGCATCAGCTTTAGTTCGCAAAAGGTTACGATTCTGGCCAAGCACCTGTGGGTCGGCACCCTGAAACGAATAGATCGACTGTTTGAAGTCACCAACAGCAAAGACACTGCGCATCGGGCTGTCCCCATCTTCCGACCCTATCGGGGCAGAGCTGACAGCTTCAGGCATGTCACTACCATCAAAGAAAGATTCGATAAGACGAAGAAGCAGAGTCCATTGGGTGGGGCTGGTATCCTGAGCTTCATCAACCAGAACATGGCCAATGCCATTATCAAGTTTCCACGCGACCCATTGTGCAGCTTCGCTTCGGGAAAGCAGCCGGTTGGTCACGGCGATCAGATCATCGTAATCAAGCAGACCGCGACTTTCTTTCAGGCTTTGATAATGACGCTGGAACGCCGCACCATATATATACAATGCCTCAGTCAATTCGCGGCAACGATCCGTTGCTGTCATATGTAAAATGGGGATCAAAATATCTATGACCGCAAGCTGGACTTCGACTATGGGGGGATATTCGGCACGAATATCAGCATTTGACAGGCTTCGTTCTGAACGTGGACCATGTGCCGTAAACAAAGCATCAACCAGTAAATTCAACCTGTTTATCCGCATTTCGGCATCAAGTGCCAGCCACGCAAAAAATGCCACACCACGTTCACGCTGGCTTTCCGTCTTGGCGTTCTGCAAAGCCGCCGCCACCGCGCGTAAGGCTTCGTCATCTATATCTGCCACTGCCTTGGCAATATGCTGTTCAACAAAACCAGCATCTGGCAAACCAAGATCATCGCGGAAATGTACCTGTAACCGGGACACAATGTCATCATCATCCAGATTGGGCACTTGCCGCAAAAACGTGGTCAGGATATCGGCTGCCTGTTCTTCGGAACTTTGATTGGCGATCGTGGCAACAGCCATCTGGATTTTTAAATCCTGACTGTTCATTACAGCCACTTTGGCAATGGATTTCAGACGATCCTGTTCGGCGTCGTCAGCCAGATTTGCATTGGGGGCAATACCTGCTTCAATCGGGAAACGCCGCAAAATCGACTGGCAAAAAGAATGAACGGTTTCAACGCGTGGCCCATTGTCATTATCAAGTATCTTGGCAAACAACATACGTGCCAGACGGATATTCGCCTGCGTTGGCGCCATGATTCCCATTGATTGCAAATCTGTGGTCAGATCCGCAGTAGACACAATCGCCCAGCTAGCCAACCGCGCATAAATACGGTTGCGCATCTCAGCCGCCGCCGCGCGTGTATAGGTAACGCATAATATACCGTCAGCTTCAGCCCCTGATAAAAGCAGACGCAGAACCCTGTCGGTCAGTAATTTCGTTTTGCCAGTTCCCGCATTCGCCGAAACAAAGACCGATGCCTGTGGATCAGACGCGCGTGCCTGATCGGCGCTGGCACGCTGGATAAGATCATTCATCATGCCCATCCTGTTGCCATTCACTTATCCTTGCTAGATGCCTGTAGGGGTTATATGCCAGCTTGTATTTGACATTTGGTTCGGCAGGATAGGTCGTTTCGGGATTATCAAACAGATTTATCAGCGACTGCATCATGATACGGGTATCTTCCGGCGAGCCATCATCAGGCATCACATCGGCAATATCGCCAATCCTGTCTTTGCGGCCACTCAGTTTCCAATATTGCATCTTGGCTATATCGCAGCCCGGCACATCATCATAGCCACCATCCCAGGCGATCAGGGCTTCGACCAGAAGCTGTGTTGCCCGACCAGCAGCCACTTTACGCTTTGACGGGGCGGTGCCAGTTTTATAGTCAATTATATGCCATGTCCCGTCTTTGGTTTTTTCCAGCCGGTCTGCACGTGCCGATAATTCAACCGCGCCTGCCGACCCCGTCAATATGGTGTGCCCTTTCTTTTCGGCATGTATAAAAGCCAGATCATGACGACGTTGCTTTTCAATTTCGATAATCCAGCCTGCCGCCATCTCAAACCGCGGCCACCAGAAATAACGGATATCAGGCGTTGCCCATTGATCGGCAAAATGTCTTTTGCCAATAGCCAGCAATTGTTGATAGGCGTCATCCGGCAAAGACCCAGAGGGGAATGTACGGGTAAAGTCGGCTAATACATTGTGAAACAATGTCCCCCGCAACGCCGCATCAGGCGGGCGGTCAATATCATCAAGCTGACGAAGGCGCAAAATTTTCTTGGCGTAAAGCGCATAAGGATCATTGATCCACATATCAATCTCGGTAGCCGAAAACTTCCTTGGGCGGGCGCTAACAGGTGGGCTGGGCGCAGGACGCTTTGTCCGATTTGGCACAGTTTTCGGATTCAAAACTGAAAGCCAGTCAAACTTGGCATCACCCCGATCAAGCGCGTTGGTTATACTAAGACCCGATAGAACCACATCCATCCGCTGAAGCCAGCGACTGGGGATAGTGGCAGCATCATTTTGGCGCTGGGCGCGGGTGATCGTTACCTTCGGGTTGCAAATTGCCATATAGACATCATGTGCGCTCAGACTGGTTCGCCAGTTATGCGGCGGCAAACCAACCGCTTTGCGCATGTCGCTATTCATCCACGGATCGCTATGCGGTTGCGGTGGCCAGTTCCCCTCGTTAAAGCCAGCAATAATCAAATGATCTGCGGTTTGCATGCGCGATTCCACTGCCCCCAGAATGGCCAGCCTTGGATGCGATTGCTGGGCGGCATGTACGGTTATGTCCTGCATAATTTGCACCAGCGTTTGGGCAAAATCTGAGACATTGACCGCCTGATCATGTCCATGCTCGACAAGATTTTTCAGCAGATCGGCTGCGGCCTTGCCGCCCTGATTATCCCACAGACGGATAGCGCCATCATTTTTGTCGGCGATCAAGCTTTCGGTATTCTGATCATCAGATGCAGGGCACATATTCTGCGCCGCCATCATTTCGGCGGTCTGACCCAGTCCGCGGGCAAGGCTTGCCATCGTCGGGGCTGTTGCCTGCCACGCATCCATAAGCGGTGCAAAAGGCGAAGCAATATGCATCGCGACAAAATTCTGCAAGCCCTTATCGTCACCTATGGCGGTGGCTAAGCCTTGCAATCCGGGGGCTGGCCGCTGGCCGCGCAAAACCAGTTTTTCGATCTGTCTGACTTTTGCGCGGAAATCTGCCTGAGCCATGCCGCCTGCCGCACAGGGATGCTTGAGCACACCAAGCAATGCCAATGGGGCAAAATCTTCCTGCATCGCCTCAACCAGCAACTACAAAAATGACCCTGCGCGATGGGTTAAAAGCGTGGTGCCCGCAGAATCTTCAATGGTAATTTTCCAGCGTGCCAGTTCGGCGATTACCGCTTCAGCCAGATGCCGATCTGGGGTGATTAGCGCGGCGGTTTGATTAGGGTGCTCAAGCGTTTCGCGTAAATCGGCTGCGATCAATCCGGCTTCGGTGCGCCGGTCATGCGTTTGAATAACTTGCAGACCTTTAAGAGCATCACGGCCAAGATCGGGGCTTTCCTGTGCCAGCTGTCTCCATGTAGCCGTCGTTGACGCAGGGCGAAATACCTCACGCATAAGATCGCGGCGGGCAATAGTTTCCGGCTGGCTTTTTGGATTTGATACCCAGTTCTGAACCGCCGAAGGGGTGATATCCATGAACTGCAAGAGCTGTGCAAGTTGGAATTGGGGATGGCCACTATCATGGCTGATGGCATCCCATTGATGAACCGCACTGCTATCCAAGCCCGGCAGAACAGCATGACCATTTGGTAGATTGGACACACAACGGATAAGTTCGCGGGTGGCGATGATCGAACCTGTCGATCCGGCAATAACAATCAAGTTCTCGGGTGGATTATCCTGCCATGCTTTCACCCGCTTGCGGATCAGGCGGTTACGTCGGTCAACCGCATCCATAACATTTTCTGACGCCAGAATGGCTGGCCAGTTATCTACCAGAATAGTCAGAAGTTTAATTATATCCTGCCAATGCGCCGAATATCGTTCGGGCAGCATATCCCGCAACTGATCTGGTTTGGCATCGACATTATAAAGCTGATCCAGCAACTGACCAAGTGTATGCGCCAGCATCATGGCTTGCGGGTAAGTTGGTGCCTGCCCGCCAAGCTTGAACCCACCAAGCAACTTGGCCAGCATCATCTGACGGCGCAAAGGCGAAATCGCAGGCGGCAATGTGGCCGTGTCAATGCCGTCATTTAGTTCGGGAAACATGTCTGCAACATCATCTGCAAGATCACCAATCGGCATCATGCGCGGTAATAATGTTGCCTGCCCTTTAGTCACATCGAGAAAGGCGCTCCGCAACGCCTGTGCCGCCCGCTGAGATGGCACCATGACAATAGCCCGCGCCAAATCAGCTGGCCGCGGTGCTAGCTGAACAACGCCCTTGGCAAGTTCGCTTGCGAAGGGGGTTCCAGCCGGAATATTAAAGACAGATGAAGCAGGCATGCGGACAGTATAAAAGTAAGCGCCTTTAAATGCGAGTGAGCATTCAGCATAGCCGTCAAATTGTCATTATCTTGGCTTTTATGAGTCGGTATTTAGCCTATGTGCCGGACATTAAAATTGCGCGGCAAGGGCTGCAATACGCCTGTCCCAGTTGGCCGGGGCACTGATCACAACCTGCCGCACCTGACTATCCAACGCATCATCAGTTATGTTGATATGTATCGACAGACACCCATCAGGTAATAAAGTGCCAAGCCGTTCAG
>JBMZPN010000020.1:0-18073 GCA_049620845.1 Puniceispirillum sp. (SeqCode) | reverse complement strand
CGGCTTCGTGAAATGGCCGCACGTGGCAAAAGCCATATTGAGGCATCGGATAAACATGGTTGAAAAGAGTAAATGACAGGACAAAAACACCGGATTAGGCTTGTGCAGGACATTATAATTCGGTAAACCCTCGCATATATCTGGTGATCGCCAAGCTTTGCAGATTTGCGCTGGTGATTCCCTAAATACGCTCTGGAAATGGATGACACATCATGGCACGTAATAAAATCTCGTTAGTTGGTGCAGGCAATATTGGCGGTACGCTCGCGTTGCTGGCCGGATTAAAGGAGCTTGGCGATGTTATGCTGTTTGACATTGCCGAAGGCATGCCGCAGGGCAAGGCTCTTGATATCGCACAGGCTAGCCCGATTGAAGGGTTCAATGCCGATGTCGCGGGATCGAATGACTATGCGGCATTAGCTGGCAGCGATGTTGTCATTGTCACTGCCGGTGTTGCCCGCAAGCCGGGCATGAGCCGTGACGATCTGATCGGCATTAATACCAAGGTGATGAATCAGGTTGGCGCCGGCATCAAGGAGAATTGTCCGGATGCTTTTGTGATCTGCATTACCAACCCGCTTGATGTGATGGTCGGGGTGCTGCAAAAAGCATCAGGCCTGCCAACGTCAAAAATTGTCGGTATGGCAGGGGTTCTTGACTCGGCTCGTTTCCGGTATTTTCTGGCAGAAGAATTTGCCGTTTCAGTTGAAGATGTCACAGCTTTCGTACTAGGTGGCCATGGCGATACCATGGTGCCATTGGTGCGCTATTCGGCGGTTGCCGGTATTCCGGTGCCTGATCTTGTCAAAATGGGCTGGTCCACTGCCGAGAAGATTGAGGACATCGTTCAGCGCACGCGTGATGGCGGTGCCGAGATTGTCGGCTTGCTGAAAACAGGGTCGGCTTTCTATGCGCCAGCTTCATCGGCGATTGAAATGGCGGATGCCTATTTGAAAGATAAAAAGCGCCTGTTGCCTTGTGCCGCTTATGTTGATGGTGCCTATGGTCTGGACGGCCTGTATGTCGGCGTGCCTGTCATTCTGGGTGCCGGAGGCGTCGAACGCGTTGTTGAAATTGAACTGAATGAAGATGAACAAGCCATGTTTGACCGTTCAGTGTCCGCCGTGCGGGCGCTGAATGACATTGTGGCAAAACTCTAGATATTGAAAAGGCGGGGCAGGTTCCCGCCCTTTTTTTTAAGATCCGAAATTAGGCCGAAATTAGGGATGAAAAAATGAATATTCATGAACATCAGGCAAAACAGCTTCTTGGTGGCTTTGGCGTGCCAGTACCACGTGGCAATGCCGTATTTTCCGTTGATGACGCTGTTACGGCGGCCAAGGAGCTTGGCGGCCCTGTTTATGTCGTCAAGGCGCAGATACATGCTGGCGGACGCGGCAAGGCTGGTGGCGTAAAGGTCGTCAAGTCGATTGAAGGTGTCAGCGAAGCGGCCAATGATATTCTGGGCAAGGTTCTGGTGACGCATCAGACTGGCCCCGAAGGCCGTGAAGTACGCCGCCTTTACATCGAAGATGGCTGTGACATTGCCAGTGAATTATACATATCCCTGCTAGTTGACCGTGCGAGCAGCCGGGTGACGATTATCGCGTCGAGCGAAGGGGGCATGGATATCGAAGAGGTTGCCGCCAATCAGCCAGACAAGATTATTTCGCTTGGTATTGATCCGGCAACCGGCCTGCAGCCGCATCATGTGCGTCGCATTGCCCGTGTTCTGGGGCTTGAAGGCGCAACAGCAAAGCAGTTGCCAGCCTTTCTGGCATCGCTTTACAAAGCTTTTGGCGATCTTGATGCCAGCCTGATCGAGATCAACCCGCTGGTGGTTACCGGTGCGGGCGATCTGCTGGCGTTAGATGCAAAAATGAGCTTTGACGATAATGCGCTATATCGGCACAAGGATGTGCTGGAACTGCGCGATCTGACCGAAGAGGACCCTGCCGAGGTAAAAGCGTCTGAATTTGATCTCAACTATATCAAGCTGGATGGCGATATTGGCTGTATGGTCAATGGTGCGGGTCTGGCTATGGCAACGATGGATATCATCCAGCTTCATGGCGCATCACCTGCAAACTTTCTGGATGTTGGCGGCGGTGCCACGACCGAAAAAGTCACCGAAGCTTTCAAGATCATCCTGACTGACGATAATGTGAAAGGTATTCTGGTGAATATCTTTGGCGGCATCATGCGTTGCGACATCATTGCCGAAGGCGTTGTGATGGCAGCGCGCAATCTAGGGCTGACCAAGCCGCTAGTTGTCCGGCTTGAAGGCACCAATGTTGCCGAAGGCAAAAAAATCATGGCCGAGTCAGGTCTCGATATCATTCCTGCCGATGATCTTGCGGATGCCGCCGCCAAGATTGTTGCGGCTATCAAAAAATAGAGGACGATATGTCAGTTCTTGTAAATAAAGACACACGTGTAATCTGTCAGGGCTTTACCGGCGCCCAGGGTACTTTCCATTCCGAACAGGCGATCGCCTATGGCACAAAAATGGTTGGCGGGGTAACGCCAGGCAAAGGCGGGCAGACGCATCTTGATCTGCCAGTCTTTAATTCGGTGGCCGAAGCCATGCGTGAAACCGAGGCCAATGCATCGGTTATCTATGTGCCACCACCTTTTGCCGCGGATTCGATCATGGAAGCGATTGATGCTGACATGCCCCTGATCGTCTGTATTACCGAAGGCATTCCGGTGCTGGATATGGTCAAGGTCAAGCGGGCACTTGATGCCAGTAATAGCCGGCTTATTGGGCCGAACTGTCCGGGCATTATTACCCCGGGCGAATGTAAAATCGGTATCATGCCAGGCCATATTCATAAGCCGGGCAAGGTCGGTATCGTGTCGCGTTCGGGTACTTTGACCTATGAAGCGGTTGCCCAGACAACAGCCGCCGGACTTGGCCAGTCAACATGTGTTGGCATTGGTGGTGATCCGGTCAATGGCACCAACTTTATCGACTGCCTTGAAATGTTTCTGGCGGATGACCAGACCGAGGCGATTGTCATGATTGGCGAAATCGGTGGATCTGCCGAAGAAGAAGCTGCCGCCTATTATATGGCGCAATCCAACCGCAAACCGATTGCCGGATTTATTGCCGGTCAGACAGCGCCGCCAGGACGCCGTATGGGTCATGCCGGTGCGATTGTATCGGGGGGAAGCGGTGCCGCCGTTGACAAGATAGCGGCGATGGAAGCGGCTGGTTTTGTGATGGCATCATCACCTGCCGCGCTTGGCGATGCGGTTATGACAGCGATTGGCAACCATTCTTCTTGAATATAAGTGAATAGTTTATACACTATGCCCGATATATGGCGTCTATAAGCGATGGATTGAACAGATATGAGTGACTCGGTAGCCCCAAACCGTAACAAAGTCGATCATCAAAATGCCGATACGCTGGATAGTAGTTTTCTGTCTGGTGCCAATGCCACCTTCATTGCCGAAATGAGCGAAGCCTGGCGGCAAAATCCACGTTCTGTTGATGCGGCATGGGCGCGTTATTTCGAACAGCTCGAAGCGGCTGGCGAAATTGAAGAAAAAGGCCCTAGCTGGGGTAATGGCACAAGCCGCGTTGTCGGGGCGATTGATCCGGAAGCATCAATCAAGGCGGTCGCGGCGGCGCATAAATCGAATGGCAATCTGAATGCGGGCAACATGCGCGCGGCAACGCTGGATTCATTGCGCGCGGTGATGCTGATACGTGCCTATCGTATTCGTGGACATCTGCTTGCCAAGCTTGACCCGCTGGCACTCGAAGAACCGGAATTGCATCCGGAACTTGATCCAAAGGCCTATGGCTTTGATGAAGATGATTGGGATCGTCCGATTTTCATCAATTATGTGCTGGGTCTGGAAACGGCAACCTTGCGCGAAATCATCGAAGTATTGCGCAAAACCTATTGCGGTACGATTGGTGTCGAATTCATGCATATTCAGGATCCCGCGCAAAAAGCATGGATTCAGGAACGTATCGAAGCCATCGGCAACCGCACGGATTTTACCGTCAAAGGCAAGCAGGCGATCTATGAACGTCTGGTTGATGCTGAAGAATTCGAACGCTATCTGCATAAGAAATATACCGGCACCAAGCGGTTTGGCATGGATGGCGCCGAGGCGGTGATTCCGGCGATTGAACAGATTCTCAAGCGCGGCAACCAGCTTGGTCTGGGCGAAGCCGTTATCGGCATGGCGCATCGTGGCCGTCTGAATGTTCTGCATAATGTTCTAAGCAAGCCGTTTCGGGCGATCATTTCCGAATTTCTGGGCAATCCGGCAAATCCTGAAGATGTTGGTGGTTCGGGTGATGTGAAATATCACATGGGCGCATCCGCCGACCGTGTTTTCGATAACAGCCCTGTGCATCTGAGTCTGGCACCTAATCCGTCACATCTGGAAATTGTTGATCCGGTTGTTGTTGGGCGGGTGCGGGCAAAACAGCAACAGCGTGATGACCATGACCGTACCGAAGTGCTGGGCATTCTTTTGCATGGTGACGCGGCCTTTGCCGGACAGGGCGTTGTAGGCGAAACCTTCGCCTTTTCGGCTTTGCGCGGCTATCGCACAGGTGGCACGATTCATATTATCGTCAATAACCAGATCGGATTTACCACCAGCCCGTCTTATTCACGTTCATCACCCTATCCAACCGATGTGGCCAAAATGGTGATGGCACCGATTTTCCATGTGAATGGTGATGATCCCGAGGCGGTTGTGCATACAGCGCGGATCGCGATTGAATTTCGTCAGGCATTTAACACTGACGTTGTCATCGATATGTTCTGCTATCGCCGCTTTGGTCATAATGAAGGTGACGAACCGGCCTTTACCCAACCGCTTATGTATAAGGCGATCGGGCAACATCCCTCGACACGCGATATATATGCCCAGAAACTGATTGCCGAAGGCGTGCTTGACGAAGCTGGTGCACAAAAGGTCATTGATGACAGGATCAAGCATCTGGATGAGGAATTTGAGGCTGGCACAAGCTATCGCCCGAACAAGGCTGACTGGCTTGAGGGTTTGTGGTCCGGCATGCGAACCGCGCATGGTGAGGATCGCCGCGGCGAAACCGCCGTTGATATCGATGTTCTGCGCAAGCTTGGCGTCGATATGAACAAGGTGCCGGATCATATGCGGATCAATTCCAAATTGACGCGGATTCTCAAAACCCGCGCTGACAATATCGAAAAAGGGTCTGGCATTGACTGGTCAACAGCCGAGCTTCTGGCCTTTGGTACGTTGTTGCAGGAAGGCAATCCGGTGCGTCTGTCCGGTCAGGATTCCTGTCGCGGCACCTTTAGCCAGCGTCATTCGGTGCTGGTCGATCAGGATACCGAAGAACGCTATGCGCCATTAATGAATCTGTCGGATGAACAGGCGCAATTTGAAGTGATTGACTCGCCATTATCCGAAGCATCGGTGATGGGTTTTGAATATGGATTCTCGCAAGCCGAGCCGAATGCGCTGGTTATGTGGGAAGCGCAGTTCGGCGATTTTGCCAATGGCGCGCAAGTTGTCGTCGACCAGTTCATTTCGTCAGGCGAGGCCAAATGGCTTCGGATGAGCGCGCTGGTTCTGCTGTTGCCGCATGGTTATGAAGGTCAGGGGCCGGAGCATTCATCCGCCCGTCTTGAACGCTATCTGCAATTATGTGCCGAAGATAATATGCAGGTGGTGAATTGTACGACACCGGCGAATTATTTCCATGTTCTGCGCCGCCAGCTTCGTCGTGATTTCCGCAAGCCGCTTGTGGTGATGACACCAAAGTCACTATTGCGTCATAAGGCCTGTGTGTCGGATCTTGCCGAGATGGCAAGCGGTACCAGCTTCCATCGTGTGCTTGACGAACGTGATACCAAGGTCAAGCATGGCAAAGCCAAGCGCATCGTAATGTGTAGCGGCAAAGTCTATTATGATCTGGCCGCCGCCCGCGACGAAGCCAAGGCCTGGGATATCGAAATTCTGCGTCTGGAACAGCTATATCCATTCCCGACAAAAGCCGTGATCGAATCTCTGGAAGCCGTGCCTAATGCCAAGATCATCTGGTGTCAGGAAGAACCCAAAAATATGGGAAGCTGGACATTCGTTCGTGATTTCATCGAAGACGCGATGGAAAAAGCAGGATCAAAGCAATCGCGTCCGATCTATGCCGGACGTGCCGCCGCCGCGTCACCAGCGACAGGTAGCCTGTCACGGCATAAGCTCGAACAGCAGGCTCTGGTCGAAGACGCACTTGGTTTTGATAAGGAAAGTGGCAAGGCCGCCGCAGAGTAGTTAAGTGGCATCATGTTGATGCCGATGCATATCCAACGCACCAAAGGAGGGTGCTTGTAATGGCAACCGATATTATTGTCCCGACTCTTGGCGAGTCTGTTAGCGACGCAACGGTCGCACGCTGGATCAAGAAAGCAGGTGATGCGGTGGCTGCCGATGAGCCTGTTGTTGAACTTGAGACTGATAAGGTGACGCTGGAAGTGCCTTCACCTGTGGCTGGTCAATTGAGCGAGCTGGTCGTGGCCGAAGGCGATACTGTCGAAGTCGGTGCCTTGTTAGCGCGCGTTGAAGCTGGCAAAGGTGCCAGCGCTCCAGCGACAAAATCAGAGCCGGCAAAAGCCGAGGCCGCCAAGCCAGCGCCAGCCGCCGCACCAGCTGCATCAGCGCCGGCTTCATCGAATGCCGATGCGCATCCGTTGTCGCCATCCGTTCGCCGCCTTGTTGAGGAAAATAATCTGAACCCTGCCAACATCACCGGCACCGGCGTCGATGGTCGTCTGACCAAGGCAGATGTGCTGGCGGCGATGAAAGCGCCAGCGGCACCAACGGCATCATCACCAGCGCAGGCACCAAGCCAGACACCGCGTCAGGCACCGCGCGAGATTGACGCGGCACGCGAAGAACGTGTGCCGATGTCGAAATTGCGGCGGGTGATCGCAGGCCGTCTGAAAGAAGCACAGAATACCGCGGCGATGCTGACCACATTCAACGAAGTCGATATGACCGAACTTATGGCATTGCGGGCAAGTTACAGAACCGAATTTGAAAATACCCATCAGGTGCGGCTTGGCTTCATGGGCATGTTTGTGCAGGCATCGGTCATGGCGTTGCGGGAATTTCCGGCGGTCAATGCCGAAATTGACGGCAATGATATCATCTATAAGAACTATTATAATATCGGTGTTGCCGTGGGCACGCCGCAAGGGCTTGTGGTGCCCGTTATCAAAGGTGCCGAAGCGATGAATCTGGCCGAGGTCGAGCGCACAATCGGCGATTTTGGCGCGCGTGCGCGTGATGGCAAGATTGCACCAGATGATATGGCTGGTGGCACCTTTACCATCTCGAATGGCGGTGTCTATGGATCATTGATGTCGACACCGATTCTGAATCCGCCGCAAAGTGGTATTCTGGGGATGCATAAAATCGAAAAGCGGGCGGTTGTGGTTGATGATGCCATTGTAATCCGGCCGATGATGTATCTGGCGCTATCCTATGACCACCGGATCATTGACGGACGCGAGGCGGTTTCATTCCTTGCCCGGGTCAAGGATCTGGTCGAAGACCCGCGCCGTCTGCTGATTGGCGTTTAACGGTTCAGATAATCCCGATGAGCGGGAATGACGTAAGGATAGACTATGACCGATAGTAATTTCGATCTGATTGTAATTGGCGCCGGACCAGGTGGCTATGTGGCATCAATTCGTGCCGCCCAGCTGGGCATGAATGTCGCCTGTATTGACCGGCGCGAGACGCTGGGTGGTACATGTCTGAATGTTGGCTGTATTCCGTCGAAAGCGTTGCTGAACGCTTCCGAACATTATGCCAATGCGGCTGGTGATGGGCTGGCCAATCTTGGTATCAAGGCCGGTGCGGTAAAGCTTGATCTGGCGCAGATGATGGCATCGAAAGACTCGATTGTCGGCAATCTGACATCGGGGATCGATTTTCTGTTCAAGAAGAACAAGGTGACACGGTTACACGGCACGGCACGCATTGACGGTGCCGGTTCGGTAACGATTACCGAGGGCACGGATAAAGGCAGTTACAAAGCCGAAAATATCCTGATCGCGTCGGGCAGTCACCCGTCAAGTTTGCCCGGTATCGACATTGACGAAAAGCGTATTGTCAGTTCGACAGGGGCTTTGGCGCTGGGCAAGGTGCCAAAGAAACTGATTGTGATTGGCGCTGGCTATATCGGGCTGGAGCTTGGCACCGTCTGGGCGCGTCTGGGCGCCGAGGTCGAGGTTATCGAATTTCTGCCGCGTATCCTGCCAGGTATGGATTCGGAAATTGCGAAGAAATTCATGACTATTGCCAAAAAGCAGGGTCTGTCATTCAAGCTGAAAACGGCAGTTAAATCGGCCAAAGCCGGCAAAGATGGCGTGACCCTGACGGTCGAGCCTGCTGATGGCGGTGATGCCGAAACGATCAAGGCTGATATTGCGCTGGTGTCGGTTGGCCGGCATCCGGCGGTTGACGGGCTTGGCCTTGACAAGATCAAGCTGGCAATCAGCGAGCGTGGACGGATCAAGGTCGATGCCCGTTTCGAGACAAATATCGAAGGTATCTTTGCCATCGGTGACGTGATTGATGGCCCCATGCTGGCGCATAAGGCCGAAGAAGATGGTGTTGCCGCGGTCGAGATGATGGCAGGCAAGGCCGGTCATGTCGATTACGAGCTGGTGCCGGGTATAGTCTATACGGCACCCGAAATCGCCACACTTGGCAAAAGCGAAGATGCGCTGAAAGAGGCCGCTATTGCCTATAAGGCTGGTAGCTTTCCGTTTTCGGCAAATAGCCGCGCCCGCGCACAGGGGCATAGCGAAGGCTTTGTAAAAATTCTGGCAGATGCCGAAACGGATCGCGTTCTTGGCGTGCATATCATCGGCCATGAGGCCGGAACGGTTATCCATGAATGTGCTACGGCAATGGCTTTCGGGGCCTCATCCGAAGATATCGCCCGCACCTGTCATGGACATCCGACGCTCAATGAAGCGGTCAAGGAAGCGGCACTGGCTGTTGATGGCCGCGCGATACATATGTAGCACTAGCTATATATGGCCTAGGCCATAAAGCCCCTAACGTAATTTGGCGCGTGGATGCGTGTCCTGATGCACTTTGACAAGATGCGCTTCATCAACATGCGTATAAAGCTGTGTCGTTGCCAGACTGGCATGACCCAGCAATTGCTGAATCGCGCGTAAATCACCACCATTGCCAAGCAGATGCGTAGCAAAGGCATGACGCAAGGCGTGCGGCGTGACATGCGAAGGCAGGTCAAGCTCGATACGAAGTGATTCGACAAGCCGTTGCACCGCGCGTGCGCCCAATGCCCCGCCGCGACTGCTGACAAACAGCGGTTTATCGGCATCAAGAGCAAGCGGACAAAGATCGATATATTCGTCAACCGCCTCGGCAGCGGCGCGCAGAATGGGTATATCGCGTATTTTATTGCCTTTACCAGTGATCGAGAGCCAGTCGCCAAGCGGCGCATCACGGCGCTGTAGGGACAAGGCTTCGGAAATACGCAGACCAGCCCCGTAAAGCAGCATAAGCACGGCAAAATCACGCGCCTTGATCCAGTCATCGCCACGGCGCGCAAAAATGGCGGCAAGTAACGCCTGCGCATCGTCAACCGACAGCGATTTTGGCACGGTGCGAGGGGGTCGCGGGGCGCGTAGCCAGCTTAAGTCCGGCACATCAAGCAGATTCTGGCGGCTGGCGAAGCGCAAAAAACTGCGCAAAGCGGAAACGCGGCGGGCAATCGTCGTGCGCGCCAGATTACGGCTGGCCATGCTGGCAATCCAGCCGCGAAAGACTGTCCGGTTCGGGCTGGCGGTCAGGCTGTCTGGCTGGGTAGCGAGGAAGCTTGTGTAATCGTCAAGATCGGTTTCATAGGCGTCAATGGTGTTGCGCCCATAACGTTTTTCTTCGGCCAGCCATGCCAGCCATGCGGCACGATGTGCCGGCGTAATCATGGGCGGCTAATCTCATATTCCAGCCGCGCTGCCATGGTCACTGCCAGCATTTCGGCAAGTAAAATCAGCAAGTCAGTGCCAAGGTTAGGCTGGAAGCTGGTTTCGGTTTTGCCCCCAAGCGCCAAGACACAGCGCGACATGGGTTCGGCAAGCTGGTCGGGAAGCCGGATAATGGCAACCGAAGGCGCGCTAAGTTTCAGGCCAGTTTTGGCATCGTCATTTGGTGGCCCCAAAAACAGTGTTTGCCCCGCAATCGCGTCATTGATCACCTTGCTGGATGCAACGATGATATCGCTTTGCCGTGCAAATTGCAGAACACTTTCGCGCTCGATAAACAGGCGGCAAAAACGCAGATCAAATATGGTTGGAAATTCCTGCGTGATGGCTTCGCACATACCGGCGATATCGGTGCTTGCCAGCAAGGCCAGCGTGGCATGGTGAAGGCGTTGCCAATTGACCATATTTTCCGAGGCAACATGAATGAGGGATTCATTCGCTTTGGATAGTTGCTGTGCCTCTTTGCGCGCCCGTGCGGCAATCGCCGGTGTCAGATCGACAATATTGACGCGATCCGGATCGTCAGCGTCAGATGCTAACGCAGCTGCATGTTTGTCCAGAAAATCTGGATGTTTGCGGAGAAAGCTAAGAACATCTTCGGCGCTGGGCTGATATCCGGATTCATCAGAAGGCATCATTTACACCCTTGGCTAGAGAATCGACTGGCCAGTTCCCGCCCAGTCCGCCATGAAGGCATCAAGCCCTTTGTCGGTAAGCGGATGTTTGTATAGTGCGCCCAGAATTTTGGGCGGGATTGTAACGATATCGGCACCGAGCAAGGCCGCGTCAACCACATGCTGGGTACTGCGTGCCGAGGCCACAAGCACTTCGGTCTGCATATCGTAATTATTATAGATGGTGCAGATTTCTTCGATCAGCCCCATGCCATCGGCGCCCAGATCATCAAGCCGACCGACAAAGGGTGAAATGAAGGCGGCGCCTGCCTTGGCGGCAAGCAACGCCTGCCCGGGTGTGAAACAGAGGGTGACATTGACCTTGGTACCAGCATCGGCCAAGGCACGGCAGGTCATCAGACCCGCTTCGGTAAGCGGCACCTTGACCGCGACATTTTTGGCGATTTTAGCGAGCTTGCGCCCTTCGGCCAGCATCGTGTCATGGTCGGTGGCGGCCACTTCGGCGCTGACCGGCCCGTCGGTCAAATCACAGATTTCGGCAATGGTTTCGATGATATTGCGGCCAGATTTGGCAATGAGCGAAGGATTGGTGGTGACACCATCCACAAAGCCGGTTTTCGTATAGGTTGCGATTTCCGCAACATCAGCACTATCGAGAAAAATTTTCATCTGGTTTACCTTAAAACAATGAATGCCGCACGCGATTTAGCTCTTGCGATTTGGCTGTTGTCACCGCAGTTTATCCCAAGGAAGGTTGCAAATCTATAACCATGATAAGCCGATGTTGAAAAGCCCCGATAATAGTGCAGATAGTGATGGCCAGATGCCGCGTATTCTGACCGCGGAAACGGTTTCGGTTGCTGTCGCGGTGCCGGTTGCGGGTGCTTATGATTATCTGCAACCCAAGGGTGCGCTTCAGCAAAATGCGAAAGGTGAAACAGGGACAGGCATTAGCCGCGGCACGATTGTTACGGTGCCTTTTGGTGGCCGGATTGTGGCAGGTATCGTGCTGGGCGCCGGTGCAGGTGATGTGGCACCGGAAAAATTGAAAGCCATTAACGCGGTGGCGGCGTTACCAGCGCTTAGTGAAGCATTTGTCAGCTTTATCGAGCGCGTCGCGGCCTGGACATTGGCACCTATTGGCGCGGTAGCAAAAATGGTGCTTAGCCAGCCGCGCGCCTTGCAGACACCGCCGCAAACCAAGCTATTCACCAAAGCCAAGATCATGCCCGATGGTATCCGCATCACTCCGGCGCGCCAGCAGGTGCTGGATGTTCTGGGCGAGGCTGGCGCGATGAGTGCCGCCGAACTGGCAGGCATTGCCAATGTAGGCACAGGTGTGATTACCGCGATGGCAAAGGCGGATATGCTGGACAGCATGCAGGTTTCGGCAGATCGCCCGCCACCCCCGCCGCAAACAGATCGCCCGGGTCTGACTCTGACCACTGAACAGCAAGACGCCGCCGATATCATGGTGGCGGCCTGTGGTAAGGGATTTCATCCATTTCTGCTTGATGGCGTTACCGGATCAGGCAAAACCGAAGTCTATTTCGAAGCGGTCAAAGCCACGCTGGAAGCTGGCCAGCAGGTTTTGATCCTGTTGCCCGAAATTGCCCTATCAAGCGGCTGGCGGACACGCTTTGAGCGCCGTTTTGGCGTTGCGCCGATCGAATGGCATTCGGATATCGGCAATAGCCAGAAACGCAGGGCATGGCGTTATGTATTGTCGGGCGAGGCCAAGCTGGTTGTTGGCGCGCGTTCGGCGCTATTTCTGCCATTTTCCAATCTGGGTCTGATTGTTGTCGATGAAGAACATGATCATGCCTATAAGCAGGAAGACCAGACAATCTATCAGGCGCGCGACATGGCGGTGGTGCGGGCGCATATCCAAAGCTGCCCGATTATTCTGGCATCGGCGACACCATCGCTGGAAAGCTGGGTGAATGCGGGCAAGACAGGCGAAACGCCGCGCTATCAGCATATTGGCTTGCCGAACCGGATCAAAGGGGCGGCACTGCCCGCCATGACGGCGATCGATTTACGGCAGACGCCGCCCGAAAAGGGTCGCTGGCTGGCACCGCCTCTGGTCGTGGCCATTGCGAACCGACTGGCGGCGGGCGAACAGTCCTTGCTGTTTTTGAACCGACGGGGCTATGCGCCGCTGACATTATGTGGCAGTTGCGGGCATAAATTAGTCTGTCCGAATTGTGATAGCTGGATGGTTGCGCATAAATTGTCCGGACGGCTGCGGTGCCATCATTGCGGTCATCAGACACGCCCAAGCAATCATTGTTCAGCCTGTGGGCAGGAAGATACGATGCAGGCCTGTGGCCCAGGTGTCGAACGGCTGGCCGAAGAGGTGTTATGGCGGTTTCCTGAGGCGCGTTTTGCCGTGCTATCAAGTGATACGGTTGGTACGCCAAAGGCTGCTGCTGCCTTTATCCAGTCGGTTATAGATGGTGATGTCGATATCATCATCGGCACGCAAATGGTCGCCAAAGGGCATCATTTTCCGAATTTGACACTGGTTGGCGTTGTCGATGCCGATCTAGGGCTGGCGGGTGGCGATCTGCGCGCCGCCGAACGGACATTTCAGATGCTATCACAAGTGGCAGGCCGTGCTGGCCGCGAATCGCGCCCCGGTGAAGCGATGTTGCAGACGCTTGATCCCGAAAATCAGGTGCTGGCCTGTTTGCTAGAGGGTAAGCGTGACAATTTTCTATCGATGGAGGCACATGCGCGATCTCTGGCTGGTATGCCGCCATCAGGACAGCTGGCAGCGCTGATTCTCTCGTCACATGATGAAAAGCGGCTTCATGCGACGTTACGTCGCCTCGATCAATCGAGACCGCATTTTACCGGCGTTGATATTTTTGGCCCAGCAATTGCCCCGATCGGGTTTCTGAAAGGGCGGCATCGGGGGCGGATGCTGATTCGCACCGATAGATCGGTTGATATTCAAGGGATTTTGCGCGATTGGCTGGCTGACTTCAAACCAGATTCGGGGGTAAAATTGCAGATTGATATCGATCCCTATAATTTTCTGTAAATTTGTTTTTAATCGGATTGCCAATTTTGGCCGTGCGATCCTTAATTTGACGCATTTTTAGACCGTTGAAAGCTTGCCTTTCGGCTAGGGCTATGATAGCACCCAAGGCATCGCAAATAGTTGGTCGGGTTGCCCGATATGGCTGTAGGCACCAAACAGGTTGTTCGTATCTTATCAGGATGAGGGTAAGTCTTTGAGTTTAGGCGCAACAGGTCTTGCAGGTCGTTACGCAAGTGCACTTTATGCACTCGCAGATGAAACCGGTAATGTAAATGAAATCGTGGCTGATCTGAATGATCTGGCAAAGCTGGTCGCCGATAATGACGACATCAAGATGCTTATTTCGTCTCCTGCTCTGACCCGCAGTGAACAGCTTGCTGGTATCACCGCCATTACGAAAAAGGCCGGCGCTGATGCGATGACTGTCAAATTCCTGGGCACATTGGCCGAAAATGGCCGTCTATATGTGCTTCCTAAAATTATTAGCGTGTTTCTTGATGAACATGCACGCCGCCAAGGTCAAATCTCGGCGGAAGTCGTTTCAGCTGTCGAACTTGATGCAAACCGCAAGGCAAGCGTCGAAAAGGCAGTTGCCAGCCTCGCTGGTAACGACAAATTATCGCTTTCAATGCGCGTTGATCCATCCCTGATCGGGGGATTGGTCGTGCGGATTGGGTCTCGAATGATTGACACGTCAATCAAAACAAAACTTAGCAGGCTAGAAACAGCCATGAAGGGTGTAGCGTGATGGATATTCGTGCGGCTGAAATTTCAGCGATCCTCAAAGATCAAATTGCCAATTTCGGAAGTGAAGCCGAAGTTGCCGAAGTCGGCCGTGTGCTGTCAGTCGGTGATGGTATTGCCCGTGTGCATGGACTTGATGAGGTTCAGGCTGGTGAGATGGTCGAATTCGAAAGCGGCATTAAAGGTATGGCGCTTAACCTCGAATCGGACAATGTGGGTATCGTTATTTTTGGTGATGACCGTTCAATCCGTGAAGGTGATGTTGTTCGCCGGACAGCGTCGATTGTGGATGCGCCAACCGGACTTGGCATGCTTGGCCGTGTTGTTGATGCGCTCGGTAATCCGATTGATGGCAAAGGCCCGCTCAAAAATGTCAAACGTAGCCGTGTTGAGGTGAAAGCCCCCGGCATTATGCCACGCCAGTCAGTGCATGAGCCTATGCAGACTGGTCTGAAAGCGATCGATAGTCTGATCCCTGTTGGCCGTGGCCAGCGCGAATTGATCATTGGTGACCGCCAGACAGGTAAAACCGCGATTGCCGTTGATACCTTCATCAATCAAAAGTCGGTCAATGAAGCGGCTGGTAAGGATGACGCGAAGAAGCTGTTCTGTATCTATGTTGCTGTTGGCCAGAAGCGGTCAACCGTTGCGCAGATTGTGCGTTCATTAGAAGAGCAAGGCGCGCTGGACTATACGATTGTCGTGGCAGCCACTGCTTCTGATCCGGCACCGATGCAGTTCCTTGCCCCTTATACAGCCTGTGCTATGGGCGAATATTTCCGGGATAATGGCATGCATGCGCTGGTTGTTTATGACGATCTGTCAAAGCAGGCGGTTGCCTATCGCCAGATGAGCCTGCTGCTTCGCCGCCCACCTGGACGTGAAGCCTATCCGGGTGACGTTTTCTATTTGCACTCACGCCTGCTTGAGCGTTCGGCCAAGCTGAACGAAAAGAACGGTTCAGGATCACTGACAGCTCTGCCTGTTATCGAAACGCAGGCTGGTGACGTGTCTGCCTATATTCCGACTAATGTGATTTCGATCACCGATGGCCAGATTTTCCTTGAGACCGAATTATTCTATAAGGGTATTCGTCCGGCTGTGAACGTTGGTCTGTCAGTTAGTCGTGTGGGATCTGCCGCGCAGATCAAGGCGATGAAACAGGTTGCCGGTTCGATCAAGCTTGAATTGGCGCAATATCGTGAAATGGCCGCTTTTGCCCAGTTCGCCTCGGATATGGACGCATCGACACGCGCATTGCTTGAGCGTGGTGCCCGTCTGACCGAATTGCTGAAGCAGCCACAATATAGCCCGATGCAGGTCGAAGAGCAGGTTGCTGTTATCTTTGCCGGTGTGAAAGGCTATCTGGATACAATTGATGTCGCTGATATTGGTCGTTTTGAAGCCGGTCTTCTTGATCATCTTCGCACCACCGCGGCGGATGTTCTGAAAACAATTCAGCAAGAGCAGAAGCTTTCTGACGATACCGAAGCCAAGCTGGCGGCGGCGATCGAAGCTTTCCAGAAGAGCTTTTCATAAGCGTCGAACCTGAGACCCGAACGTAATACCCGTTGAGGGGGAGTTTAGCCGATGGCATCATTACAGGATCTGAAGACGCGGATCAAAAGCGTCAAGTCCACGCAGAAAATCACTGCCGCCATGAAAATGGTGGCAGCTGCGAAACTGCGTCGGGCACAGGAATCTGCCGAAGCTGGCCGCCCCTATGCAACGCGGATGGGACAGGTGATCTCAAGCCTGGCGGCAAATGCAAATAAGGAATCGGCACCCGCATTGCTGGTTGGTAATGGCAAAGATCAGACACATCTGCTGATTGTGATGTCTGCTGACCGTGGTCTTTGTGGCGGTTTCAACGGTTCGATCACACGGGCGACACGCAATGAAGTTGCCCGTCTGCGCGCCGAAAACAAGACCGTCAAGCTGTTCATGGTTGGCCGTAAATCAGCCGATGCGTTGCGCCGTGAATTTGGTGATATCTATATCGAGTCACTCGAAGGCATTCAGGGCACATCGGTGTCTTATGGTGATGCTGATTCGATTGGCCAAACTATCCGTGACGGATTTGAAGCTGGTGAATTTGACGTTTGTTCGATCATCTATAACAAGTTCAAAAGCGTGATCGCGCAGGAAGTTACGCAGACCCAGCTTATTCCGGCACAAATTGATGTGACCGATGACAGCGATGCGCTGAGTGTCAGCTATGAATATGAGCCGGAAGAAGAAGAGCTTCTTAATGCTTTGCTTCCGCGTGGTATCTCGACGCAAATATACAGCTCGCTGCTGGAGTCATCAGCGTCTGAGCTAGCGGCGCGTATGACCGCAATGGATAATGCAACACGGAATGCTGGTGATCTGATTGACCGGCTTACATTGATTTATAACCGCACACGACAGGCGACGATCACCAAAGAGCTGATCGAAATCATCTCGGGTGCCGAAGCTGTATAACCAGCTTTTTGGATACTAGTTTGAAGACGCGTATTAAATTTTGATTAGGAACAACCCGGTCGGGTAATGATGCCCAGATACGGATTTAGCCCGGAGTAACATAACCATGGCAAAAAAAGCAGTTGGCAAAGTCAGTCAGGTAATCGGCGCGGTCGTCGATGTTGAATTTGAAGGTGGTCTGCCTGCAATTCAGAACGCGCTTGAGGTCGATAATAACGGCCAGCGCCTTGTTCTTGAGGTCGCGCAGCATCTTGGTGAGTCATCAGTCAGAACCATTGCGATGGACGCGACTGAAGGCCTGGTTCGTGGTACCGATGCGACAGATACAGGCGCACCTATCACTGTACCTGTTGGTCCGGAAACATTGGGACGTATCCTGAATGTTATCGGTGAGCCAGTTGACGAAGGCAAGCCGGTCAAATCAAAAAAGCATTACCCGATTCACCGCGCGGCGCCTGATTATGTTGACCAGTCAACCGAAGCCGAAATTCTGGTTACCGGCATCAAGGTTGTTGATTTGCTAGCGCCTTATGCAAAGGGCGGTAAGATTGGTCTGTTTGGTGGTGCCGGTGTTGGTAAAACCGTTCTGATTATGGAATTGATCAATAACGTTGCGAAAGCGCATGGTGGTTATTCCGTGTTTGCCGGTGTTGGTGAGCGGACACGTGAAGGAAACGATCTGTATCATGAGATGGTTGAATCAGGTGTTATCATGCCGGATGGCGACGGTTCTAAAGCCGCGCTTGTGTATGGCCAGATGAATGAGCCTCCGGGTGCGCGTTCGCGTGTGGCATTGACAGGTTTGACATTGGCGGAATATTTCCGTGATGAAGAAGGCCAGGACGTGCTGTTCTTCGTTGATAATATTTTCCGCTTTACGCAGGCTGGTTCCGAAGTGTCGGCTTTGCTTGGCCGTATCCCGTCTGCGGTGGGTTATCAGCCAACATTGGCAACCGATATGGGTGCCTTGCAGGAGCGGATTACAACAACAAACAAAGGGTCTATTACGTCGGTTCAGGCGATTTACGTGCCTGCTGACGATTTGACTGACCCTGCGCCGGCTGCCTCATTTGCGCACCTTGATGCGACAACAGTTCTGTCTCGTCAGATTGCCGAGCTTGGTATCTACCCTG
>JBMZPN010000019.1:0-18212 GCA_049620845.1 Puniceispirillum sp. (SeqCode) | reverse complement strand
TTCGGCACCAAGCTTGGTTACGTGGGCTTCTTCTCCAGCGTCACATCCAATTTGATATGGCTTTCCGTTCAGGCGGATCGTTACTACAGAACTTGTCATTTAGTTTCGGTCACTTTATCTGATTTCGCCCCGTTATTAACAATCTCGGCGATAATGGCGACCGCCTTGTCAAGCTTGTCTTCAACCGCGCTTAATTCATCATGAAATGATTCAGACATGGTTGCAGAAACCGTATTTGACGTTTTCGCACTGGTGGCTGATTCCTGTATCGATTCTATCGATGATTCCAAGTTCGCCACAGCATTTTCAAATTGTGTTAGTGCGTTTTCAAGTCGAGTCATCAGGTTCAAAATTCCATACAAATCATCCAATTAGCCTAAGGTCAGACATAGACATGCTTACATTCATTTATTAGCTAAAGGTGTTATTCTGCCTTATTCATAATATGTTACGAGATGAAGCTTGCACTAAGATACAATTGAAATAAACCCCAATTATAGCATTAAATGGCAAAAGCAAGGAAACCGAACGAGGGCACCCGCCATATATTGCAGAAAAAAAGTTAATGATAATGCGTGAAGCTGTGAATGGTGCATTGACGAAACTGCTATAGAAATGCAAATTGCGCGGATAGATTCTGATACAGTTTGTTACAAACAATTTGCCAGTCACGTGCATGGCCGCATCGGCGACCAGACCAAGGGGTTCAAAATGACGAATGCAGCATCAAAACAGAATATGGCGAACGCCATTCGGGCGTTGTCAATGGACGCCGTGGAAGCTGCCAAATCTGGCCATCCGGGCATGCCAATGGGCATGGCAGATGCGGCCACAGTTCTGTTTGACGAGCATCTGAAATTTGATGCCGCTGATCCTGATTGGCCAGATCGTGACCGCTTTGTTCTATCGGCCGGACATGGATCGATGCTTATCTACGCCTTGCTGCATCTGACCGGATATGAAGATATGACGATGGATGAAGTGCGCAATTTCCGGCAAATGGAATCGCGTACGGCTGGCCATCCGGAATTTGGACATGCAAGCGGCATTGAGACAACCACTGGCCCGCTTGGTCAGGGCATCGCCAATGCGGTAGGTATGGCCATGGCCGAACGCCATCTTGCGGCACGCTATGGCGATGACCTTGTCGATCACCATACCTATGTGATCGCTGGTGATGGTTGCCTTATGGAAGGCATAAGCCACGAAGCAGCCTCCATCGCCGGACATTTCGGCCTTGGAAAATTGATTGTCCTATTTGACGATAACAGCATCTCGATTGATGGTAGCACCGATCTGGCCGTGTCAGATGATATCAGCCAGCGTTTTGAGGCCTATGGATGACATATACTGAGCGTTGACGGACATGATATGGCGGCTGTTTCATCAGCCCTGTCGGCCGCCAAGGCGCATACAAGCCAGCCAACCATAATCCGCTGTAAAACAACCATCGGCTATGGCGCCCCCACGAAAGCGGGTACAGCTGGCGTGCATGGCGCGCCCCTTGGCGGTGACGAAATTGCTGGCGCGCGCGAAGCGCTTGGCTGGTCGCATGAGCCATTTGTTGTCCCCGATGATATCCTGTCTGATTGGCGTGAAGCTGGTCGCCGCGGCAACGCCGAACGGCAAGCCTGGCAAGAACGGCATGCGGCATCTTCATCTGCCACCGCTTTTGACGCGGCCATGGCAGGCGATTTCAACAGCGCTATAAACGATGCCGTTATTGCCTTGAAAAATAGCTATGCCACCGAGCCGCAAAAGCTGGCAACGCGTGTTGCAAGCCAGAAAGCTATCGAGGCGATCATGCCTGCCTGCCCGATATTGCTGGGCGGTTCAGCGGATCTGACCGGATCGAATAATACCCGTGTTGCCGAACATGAAATTTTCGACCAGGGGCGTCATGGCCATTATGGTGGCAACTATATTCATTACGGCGTACGTGAACATGGTATGGCCGCCGCGATGAATGGTATTGCGTTGCATGGTGGTACAATTCCCTATGGCGGTACCTTTATGGTCTTTACCGATTACTGCCGCCCATCAATCCGCCTGTCTGCGCTGATGAAACAACGCGTTATCTATGTCATGACGCATGATTCTATCGGTCTTGGTGAAGATGGCCCAACGCATCAACCTGTCGAACATCTGTCTGCCTTGCGCGTGATACCCAACCTCTTGGTATTTCGCCCGGGCGACGTTGTCGAAACCGCCGAAGCATGGCAATGCGCGCTTGCGTCAGCAGATGCGCCATCGATACTGGCGCTTAGCCGTCAGGGCATGGCACAGTTCCGTCAGGGCGACATGACCGAGAATAAAACCGCTTTGGGAGCCTATGTAGCTGTCGAGTCAGATGGCGAGCGCGCTGTTACATTGCTGGCTTCGGGCTCTGAGGTTGGTGTTGCGATTGACGCGCAAGCCAAGCTTGCGCATGAGGGCATTGCCGCCGCCGTTGTGTCTGTCCCATGTCTTGAGCTTTTCTGGATGCAAAATGCCGAATATCGCAAGGCGGTTCTGGGCGACAGTCCACGTATCGTTATCGAAGCGGGTATGCGGCAAAGCTGGGATCGGCTTCTGTCCGAGGATGATGGATTCATCGGCATGGACAGCTTTGGTGCGTCTGCACCGATCAGTGATTTATATGCTCACTTTGGTATCACAAGTGATGCCGTAGTCAAAAAAGCAAAGGCAATCATCAAATAACTAACTTCCGGATATAATTAAAACCCCATTTCGTAGCTAATATCCCCCAACCGGAATGAATAACACTCATGCTTATATAGGAGCTAGGTTTTGACATTACGTTTGGCAATCAGCGGCTTTGGCCGTATTGGGCGGATGACCTTGCGCGCGCTGGAAGAAAGCGCCCGTGAAGACATAGAGGTGGTTCTGGTTAACAGCCCGGGGGTCGTTGCATCATCGGCACATCTTTATGAATTTGACTCGGTTCATGGCCGGACGCGATCTGCCATAACGCATGGTGACGACTGGCTGGATATTGGCCGCGGCAAGATACATATGACACATCATCGTAATCCGGCCGATATTCCGCACAAGGAATTTGATATTGATGTCGTGCTGGAATGTTCGGGTAAATTTAATGATCGTGCAAAATCAGCCGCCCATCTTGATGCCGGTGCCAAAAAGGTATTGATTTCTGCCCCATGCCGAACAGCTGACCAGACCATCGTTTATGGCGTCAATCATCATCAATTGCGTTCAGACTCGGATATTTTGTCAAACGCATCATGCACGACCAACGGCTTGGCACCTGTCGCCAAGGTACTGTCCGAAGGGCTTGGTATCGAAGCCGGTTATATGACAACGATTCACGCCTATACAGGCGATCAGCCAACATTGGATGCCAGCCACAAGGATCTGCGACGCGCGCGGGCGGCCGGTCTTTCAATGATACCGACATCAACTGGCGCGACTTCTGCCGTTGGCGAGGTGCTGCCCGAACTTAAAGGCAAAATGAACGGATCGGCCATTCGCGTGCCAACAGCTAATGTATCGGTAATCGACCTGAGCATCATGGCGGGGCGTGATACAAGCACCGATGAGGTAAATGACCTGCTCAAAGCCGCATCGCAGGGATCAATGAAAGACATTTTAGGCATTAACGAACGCCCACTTGTATCGGTTGACTTCAATCATAATCCGCATTCTTCGATTGCCGACCTTGAACAGACAAGCGTTCTAAATAATCGTTTAGTGCGGGTTCTGGCGTGGTATGATAATGAATGGGGCTTTTCTTGCCGCATGCTTGATAATGCGACATTGATTGGCAAGAGCATAAGTTGATCTTGGGGCATGATTATAGACGATTTTAGGAGACCAGAATGAAGTTGAATGGAAATGCCGTTAAACCCGGCAATGTGATCGAGCATAACGGACGTTTATGGACCGCTGTTAAAGTTGCGCATGTGAAACCAGGTAAAGGTGGTGCCTTTGCCCAGATCGAGCTTCGCGATATTCGCGACGGCACCAAGCTGAATGAACGTTTCCGGTCTTCTGAAACGGTGGAACGCGTCATTCTGGACGAGTCCGAATGTACCTTTCTATATGATGAAGGCGACAATCTGGTGTTCATGCATGCGGTCAGCTTTGAGCAGATCAGCATCGCAAATAGTATGGTTGGTGATCGTGCCGCCTTTTTGCAGGATGGTATGACAGTGACCATGGAAAGCTATGAGGGTGATCCGATTTCGGTGTCTCTTCCTGATACGGTGACTATGGAAGTTGTTGAAGCTGATGCTGTTGTCAAAGGCCAGACAGCCTCGTCATCATACAAACCTGCCGTGCTGGAAAATGGTGTCCGCGTCATGGTGCCGCCGCATATCGAAACAGGAACCCGTATTGTTGTGCGCCCTGAAGATGCCACCTATGTCGAGCGGGCTAAAGACTAGGGCATTATCCAGCTGCTGATAAAAAGGGCAAAACGCACCGCCAATGCCCGTATTGTAAATAAATAGATAGAGAAAAAATCCATTTCTGCTAGAACGGCTTCATCTATCACCACCGTAGATTTATTTGACAGGATTTTTCATGGCAACGCGTTCCGCACTCATTAATGTGATGCAAAAAGCATCTACCGCCGCTTCACGAGGCATGTTACGCGATTTCGGCGAAACCGAAAATCTACAGGTAAGCCGCAAAGGGCCTGCTGATTTTGTATCGCGCGCCGATACCAATGCCGAGCGTGTGATTAAATCGGAACTTCACAAAGCCCGCCCCGACTGGGGGTTTTTGATGGAAGAAAGCGGTGAAACGGCAGGCACTGATAGTGACGCGCCTGTCTGGATTGTTGACCCGCTTGATGGCACCACGAATTTTCTGCATGGCATCCCGCAATTCGCCATTTCGATCGCTGTCATGGATAAAGGCGTGATCACGGCCGGATCGGTTTTTGATCCTATCCGTAATGAATTATTCTATGCCGAGCGTGGCCAGGGTGCCTATCTGAATGAGCGCCGTCTGAGGGTTTCCGGACGGCGTCATATGTCCGATTCACTTTTCGGCACAGGCATCCCCTTTATGGGTCGGGGCAGTGAAGATGACCATAAACAATTTATCAATGAACTTAGCAATGTGATGCCGCGTTGTGCAGGTATTCGCCGTTTCGGGTCAGCCGCGCTTGATCTGGCATGGGTTGCAGCTGGCCGCATTGACGGTTTCTGGGAACATGGTTTGCAAGTCTGGGATATAGCGGCCAGCCTTCTGATTGTGCGCGAGGCTGGTGGCTTTGTGTCCGACTTCGCCTCTCGTGACAAGGCGCTTGAATCAGGCGATGTGGTTGCCGCCAACCCGACTTTGCATGCCGAGCTTTTGAAAACGCTGCGTAGCTAGTCGCCTATATCAATGATCGCACTGCCAGAATATCATCTGGGTAATGCCTGAGCAGCAGAGAAATGCTGTCAGAAGGGGTTGGCCTATCACCATATTCCTGCCATTCTTATATATATAGTTGGCTGGCATTGCCATAAATAGCCCAACTAGGCATAGGAGACAGGACGATGATTACCGATCCACGACGCTATCTTATTAGGATGTTTTTATTTTTAGTGGCGGTTGGCATAATTGCCGTTCTGTTACACGCGCCGCTTGCCAGCGCCTTTCTTGGTAATGCGGCCTTGAATGGGATGATTTTGCTGACTTTGGCATTGGGCATTGCCTATATCATCCGCCAGAATTTGCGGCTTGTCCCTGAACGCAAGTGGATTGCCGCCGTTCAGGAAACAAGCCAGCTTGATCCGCCAGGTGCACGCCCCGTTCTGCTAGCCACTGTATATGCGATGCTTGCCGACTCTCGTCAGGATACCCAGCTATCTGCCCTGTCCATGCGCTCGGTACTCGATGGTGTGGCCGCACGTCTTGACGAAGGACGTGAAATTTCCCGCTATATGATTGGATTACTGGTTTTCCTTGGCCTTCTTGGTACATTCTGGGGGCTATTACAGACCATTGGCGCCGTTGGGGGCGTGGTCAATTCGATCGACGCCAATAACAGCGACTTTGCCGCCATGATGAGCCAACTTCGCACCGGTCTGGATGCGCCGTTATCGGGTATGTCCACAGCCTTTTCGTCTTCGCTTTTCGGCCTTGCCGGATCGCTTATTCTTGGCTTTCTCGATCTGCAACTTGGTCAGGCTATGGGACGGTTTTTCAACGAGCTCGAAGACTGGCTTTCAGCCTTTGCCCGCTTTACCGACAATAACCCAGCACAATCTGGCCAGCCGCAATCGCTCAGCCCGCTTGCTCATGGCATGAGCGAAGAAGCCGCACGCGCGCTTTTGTCTTTATCGCAAGCTATCGCCAAAGGCGAAGATAATCGCGAACATCTGCTTGATCAGGTATCGAGATTAAATACAAATATGGCCAGTCTTGCTGAAATGCTGGCTGATGATCGCCGCTTACGCGACCATCTGGTGCAGTTGAATACGAATATTTCACAATTATCCGATGATTTGCGAAATGATCGAAACCGGCAAACCGATGTCATTGCATCTGAATTGCGTGGCCTATCGAGCTCAATTGGTGCCATGGTTTCGGCAAAATCAACTGGACGGGGATCCAAATAACCCATGGCGTTATCTCGGACAACTGGATCACGGCGGGGCGAAAACTATACTTGGCCCGGCTTTGTTGATGCGCTGGCAACACTGTTAATGGTCATTATTTTTGTCTTGATGGTATTTGTCCTGATTCAGGTGAATCTGGCCTATCGTGTATCGGGTCAGGATGACACGTTAAGTGCCATGCGCCAGCAACTCATCAGCCTTACCGAATTGCTCAATCTTGAGCGCAATGCCAGCGCCGACCTTGCCGCCAATCTTGCCCAGCTCAATAATCAGCTTGCACTCAGCACCGCCGAAAATGAAAAGATAAGTTCCCAGCTGGCAATTTTGACAAGTGATCTTGATGCGCGAAATGCTGAAATAGACCGTCTGATGCTGTTACAGTCCGACACCGAAACCGCATTGAATGAAGCGCAGAAAAATCTGGCTGAGCGCGACGAACGCCTGCAAATCGTTGAAGGCACTCTGGCTATCGCTGATGCCCGCGCCAAAACGGACAGCCAGACAATTGACGATCTCAAGGCCGAAACCAACGCATCACGCGCTGAAATTGCGCAAATGACAAATGCGCTGGCCGCGCTCAAGGCACAACTGGAAAGCCTGCAAAATTTGCTAGCCGAAAAAGAAGCGCAGGCCACCAAGGATAAAATTGCCATCGCCAATCTTGGCAAGTCGCTTAACAATGCTCTGGCAAGCCGCGTTCAGGAATTACAACGCTTCCGGTCTGAATTTTTTGGTCGGCTTCGTGATGTTCTTAAAGGCCGTGATGATGTCCAGATTGTCGGTGACCGGTTTGTCTTCCAGTCCGAGGTGCTGTTCGCCGCCGGTCAGGCAGATATTGGCGATAGTGGTCGCGAACAGATGGCAAAACTTGCTGTCGCATTAACCGAAATCGCCCGAGAAATCCCCGATGATATTAACTGGGTTTTGCAGGTAGATGGCCATACAGACAATATTCCGATCCGCACCGGACGATATGCCGATAATTGGGATCTGTCGACCGAACGCGCATTATCCGTGGTGCGTTTTCTGATATCTCAGGGGCTACCGCCAAACCGCCTTGCCGCAACCGGATATGGCGAACATCAGCCATTGATCGACAAGGATAGCGAAGAAGCGCGTCAGAAAAACCGCCGTATTGAGCTGAAAATCACACAAAGGGTATCAGCACGGTAAATAATCGCATATTTGATGTTTTCATCCCGATAGACTAACCTTTCGTATGATTATCAATTGGCTATTCAAACAGCCAATGCCAATCATCTGTTTGTTTTTTGGTAAATGTCGACATTCAGCGCATCGGGCAGCAAAGCTAGCCCTGATATTTTTCGGCTATTTTCTTCTGTTTCTGAATGGCTTGGCGAATATCACAAATGCATCGGCATCTGCCATGTGCCATGCGTCTGCTGACATTGAATCGCCGCGATCAGAGTTGCTGATGCGCTGTGACCATCCACCCACGACTGTCCAGTTTGAAGACGAACACCCACATATAGATCATGCGCAATTCGCCCTTGAACCGATCGACATAACCGCACCACTTCCCGACAAGCATGAGCTTCCGCCTCTCCAACCCGATGCACATGTGTTGTTGCTAAGCGCGCTTTATGAATTTGGCGATGTCGAACAAAGAAGCATTCTCACATCTTTTTTCAACGATGAGGATGACGATATATTTGCGTGGATTGAGGAAGATTTATATGTGCTGGAATTTTTCAAGGAGATATATCCTGTCCAGTTAATTGACCAGAAACCAGATTACGCAGTGACCTTAGCTGTTGATATTCAGGTGGCTTGTAGTTGCCCGGGCGGGATTGCATTGGAAAAATGGGCTGGCACCGGAAATCTGGTTCTTGATTTTCCGGTTCAAAAAGGCGCGTTAAATTCCATGTCATTGACGAATAGCACAGGAAGCCACTTTGACGGCGTGCTGGATTTTACCCTGTCGCAAACCAGTGACAATCTATTCACAAGTGATTATGCAAGAATACAGTTTCAAATTGACGGTGGTGACAGACATAGCTGGAACGCCTCAATCAAGGGCGCTATTAACGGCTCGCGGGCAACCGGAACAACCGGACATTTTACGGCAAGCCATTTTGATCTTGAGGCAGGTCTGATTGGCCAGTTCAAATCACCTGACAAATAATGTCAGGCGCCTCTAGGAACCGAGAATTGAAGATCGGCCAATGTCCGGTAGAGGCTGGACTCGACCATCAGCATTTCATGCGTGCCCTCGGCGATAATACGACCCTGATCCAGTAGCAAGATACGGTCTGCCCGCACGACCGTGGCCAGTCGATGTGCGATCACCAATGAGGTGCGTTCATGCATCAGATTTTCCAGCGCGCCCTGCACAGCCGCTTCTGATTGCGCATCAAGCGCACTTGTGGCCTCGTCCAGAAGCAATAATGAAGGGTTGCGTAAAATCGCGCGGGCAATAGCAATGCGCTGACGCTGGCCACCGGAAAGCCGGACGCCTTTTTCGCCTACCATCGCGTCATATCCATCCGGAATCGCCATGATAAACTCATGCGCCTGTGCTTTTTTAGCCGCATCGATAATCGTTTCCATATCGGCATCAGGTTGCCCAAAAGCCAGATTTTCCCTGATTGTCGCAGAAAACAGGGCTGGATCCTGCGGGACTAAACCAATCTGGGCGCGCACATCGGCAATGCTGGCTAACCGGATATCAGCATCACCAATTGAAATCACACCAGCGACAGGATCGTAAAAACGCAGCAGCAGATGAAACAAGGTCGATTTACCCGCCCCGCTTGGCCCTACCAAAGCCACCCGTTCGCCTGCATTAACATGGAAACTGACATCATCAATGGCAGGCCGGTTAGCCGCGGCCGGATAGGAAAATGACACCTTATCAAAACGGCATGCTACCGGATGAGAGGCATCCAGTTTTTGGGTATGTCGCATTTCAGGCACAACCGAATCGGCTGTTAGAAGCTGGGCAATCCGATCCGCCGCCCCCGCCGCGCGTTGCAAATCGCCAGCCAGTTCCGACAAAAACCCTGTCGAGCTGGCAACCAGAAACGCATAAAAAATAAAAGACGATAGATCGCCAGCACTAATCCGGCCAGCCATTAGATCCTGTCCACCAATCCACAGAATCGCCGAAATGCCGCTAAAGACCAGAAAAATCAAAATGCCGGATAACAGGCCGCGCAAACGCACCCGTGACAGAGCGGCATCCAAACTATCATCGACAGCCTTGTCAAAATGCGCCCGAACAAAGGCTTCACGCCCAAAGGCCTGCACCGTGCGGATTGCGGTCACCACCTCCTCGGCTTCAACTGAAACATCACCAAGCCGATCCTGGGCACGCCGTGATGCCACCCGCAAACGCCGCCCCAAAACAATTAACGGTACAACCACTAGCGGCACAACAACAAGCACGACCAGCGACATCTTTGGACTGGATAGCACCACCATGACCAGCCCGCCAAATAGCAGAATCACATTACGTGCGGCCATTGACAGCGTTGATGTCATGACCATCTGAACGGTTGCGGTATCACTGGTAATCCGCGCCAGAACGTCGCCAGTGCGGGCGGTTTCAAACCACCCGATCGATAATCTGGTAACATGGGCAAATACCGCGCGGCGAATATCGGCCAGCACCATCTCGCCAATCTGATTGACCATGGTGGTGCGCAAATAGCTACCAAAGGCCAGCACCAGAGCAATCAGACCTGTTGCCATGACCGCACGATCAAGCAATGCCGGATCCTGCTTGCCAAGACCTTCATCGACCAGATAGGCAAGACCCCGTCCCATGAACAGCAATGCGCCGGCGACCATGAAAAGGGACAAAACCGCCAGCTTGATCCGTTTTTTATGAGGTGCCAGATACGGCCAGAAAAACCGCAATAGTTCACCGCTTGTCATTGTTGCCTCGGCGCTGTCAGCCTTAGCAGCATCATAAGAGCCATCGGTGTTACGGTTTGCCATTACATACCTGTTGCGTTCGTTAAGGGCTTGCTTTGCAACGCCATAGGCGATATACCACCCGCACTGTCGAAAGACCAGCCCCGCACTTCGTGAAAAGTTTTGCAATATGGGCATGTTCAACGGCACATAGATTTAACATCCGGTTCGCCGGACGAGACCCAGAGCCAAGCGGTGGCGTCAGGCTTTAAGGAGAGCATAATGAAAAAAGATATTCATCCAGATTATCACGAAATCACCGTTGTGATGACTGATGGTACCGAGCGCAAGACACGTTCGACCATGGGCAAGGAAGGCGACGTTATCAAGCTCGATATCGACCCGCTGACACATCCAGCATGGACTGGACAGCACCGCATCGTTGACTCAGGTGGTCAGGTTGCCCGCTTTAACAAGCGCTTTGCAGGTCTTGGCACCAAATAATCCAAAATTTATTCGGATTTAATCCAGATTTAAGCCGGCATCCTTTTGGATTGCCGGCTTTTTATCTGGATATTTTTCGGATCAAATCGCGTGCTAGCTTTTCTGCCTGATATGCGCCTGTGCGGCGGCCAGTCGGGCGGCAGGCACACGGAAGGGCGAACAGGAAATATAATCAAGCCCGACCTCTTCAAAGAAAGTGATCGAATCCGGATCACCCCCATGTTCACCGCAGATACCTAGCTTGATATCAGGACGCACGGCCTTGCCATTTTCAACGCCAAGCCGAACCAGCGCACCAACACCATCACGATCAATCGAAACGAACGGATCAACCGGATAGATTTCGGCATCGGCATATTGATGCAGGAAGGCGCCAGCATCATCACGACTGATACCAAGGGCTGTTTGTGTCAGGTCATTGGTGCCAAAGGAAAAGAATTCTGCTTCACCCGCCAGATCGCCTGCGCAAATAGCTGCCCGCGGTAATTCAACCATCGTACCGATCAGATATTCTATCTGCTGTCCTGTTTCAGCCATAACCGCATCGGCGGCAGCGATGATTTCTGCCTTACAAAGGGCAATTTCGCGCGCTGTCGCAGCAAGTGGCACCATGATTTCAGGAATTGGAGCCGTTCCCAGTTTTTTGGCAGTGGCGCATGCCGCTTCGAAAATAGCGCGCGCCTGCATCCGGCAGATTTCCGGATAGGTCACAGCCAGACGACAGCCACGATGGCCAAGCATCGGGTTCGACTCGGCAAGCTTTATCGCGCGTTGCCGTGCGGTTTCCAGTGTGATGCCTGATGCTTTGGCAACTTCAGCCAGCTCATCATGCGAATGCGGCAGAAATTCATGTAAAGGCGGATCAAGCAAACGGATCGTTACCGGCAATCCGGCCATAATTTCAAACAGTGATTCAAAATCCTGTCTTTGCATCGGCAATAAATTGGCTAATGCCGTTTCACGCCCATCGGTATCAGCCGCCATAATCATTTCACGCATGGCAATGATACGGTCACTGTCAAAGAACATATGTTCGGTACGGCACAGGCCGATACCTTCGGCTCCGAAATCGACCGCAACACGTGCATCAGCCGGCGTTTCGGCATTGGTGCGCACACGCATGCGTCTTGCCTGATCTGCCCAATTCATAAGCGTGGCAAACGCATCCGACATGCGCGGCTGGATTGTTGCCACCTCGCCAAGATAGACATTACCGTTACTGCCATCGATGGTCAGAATATCGCCTTCGGATAATTCGGTGCCAAGGATGAACACCTTACCACTAACCTCGTCAAAGCTCAGATCACCACTACCTGAAACGCATGGCCGCCCCATACCACGGGCAACAACCGCCGCGTGGCTGGTCATGCCGCCGCGGGCAGTCAGGATACCTGCCGCCGCATGCATGCCGTGAATGTCTTCAGGGCTTGTTTCCAGTCGAACCAGAATAACCTGATGTCCGTTCGCTGCCATTTCCTCGGCCTTATCGGCGCTTAGCACAATCTGGCCACAGGCGGCACCCGGTGATGCGGGCAATCCGCGTGTTAGTAATGTTTTCTCAGCATCAGGATCAAGCGTTGGATGTAATAACTGGTCAAGTGCCAGCGGATCGACACGGCAAATGGCTTCATCTTTGGAAATCAGCCCTTCATCCGCCATTTCGACAGCCATGCGGATAGCCGCTTCGGCGGTACGCTTTCCGCTACGTGTCTGCAACATATAAAGACGGCCTTGCTGAACCGTGAATTCCAGATCCTGCATATCGCAATAATGCGCCTCAAGCCGCGTACGCACGGCATCAAGCTGGCCAAACACGTCGGGCATGGCTTCCTGCATAGATGCCTTATCGCCGCCGCCATTCAATCGGGCTTCGGTGGTCAGTGGCAATGGCGTGCGGATACCCGCAACAACATCTTCGCCCTGCGCATTAATCAAGAATTCGCCATAGAAACTGTTTTCGCCAGTCGATGGATCGCGGGTAAAGGCAACACCCGTTGCACAATCATCACCCATATTGCCAAACACCATGGCCTGAACATTCACCGCCGTACCCCATGAAGCCGGAATATTATTAAGCCGCCGATAGGTTTTTGCACGCGTATTCATCCAGCTGGTAAAGACCGCACCGACAGCGCCCCATAACTGTTCCCATGGGTCTTGCGGGAAGGCGGAACCAGCTTCTTCGACAACAATCGTCTTGAAAAGGCCAACCAGTTCCTGCAGATCATCTCCGGTCAGCTTGGTATCGTCAAAAATACCACGGGCACGCTTCATATCCTCCAGCGCATCCTCAAACAGACCATGGTCAACATCCATGACCACATCAGCATACATCTGGATAAAGCGACGATAGCTGTCATAGGCAAAGCGGGTATCATTGGCACGCGCGGCAAGCCCCGCGGCAGTGTTATCATTCAACCCCAGATTAAGCACCGTATCCATCATGCCCGGCATCGAAGCGCGCGCGCCTGAACGAACCGATACCAGAAGCGGATTTTCCGCATCGGCGAACAATGTGCCGGTCTCGGCTTCAATCAGCGCAATCGCGGCTGCCACATCTTTTTTTAACGAATCCGGATAGCTGTGATCATTATCATAGAAATAGGTGCAGACTTCGGTCGTGATGGTAAATCCCGGTGGCACCGGCAAGCCGATCCCGCTCATTTCGGCAAGGTTTGCACCTTTGCCGCCCAGAAGATTACGCATGGAACTGTCGCCATCCGTACCGTTTGTACCAAAGCTATATACCCACTGAGCCATGATTTAGTCCCTTTTCCACCATTAGCATTGTGCTATGTAAGCGTTGCAAGCATGGCATCACCAAACAACTTAAAAATATGCTCAAAAATGCACACTTAAAGATAAAGACCTTTCACCTATCAACCTTCGATTTTTGAAAAGTCAGCAACCTTTTGCATGTGCGATCTGATGAGTGCCAGAAGTCCTAGTCTGTTTTCCCGAATTGCCGGATCGTCATCATTTACCACAACTTCGGTAAAGAAATGGTCAATAGGCGTCCGTAAGTTACCAAGCGCCTGCATTTGTTCCATAAGCTGGGCTTTATCAGGAACATCTGCTTGAACATCCTTATGATCGCCACCTAGCGTTTCAATCGCAGCCATCAGACCGCGCTCGGCATCATGGGTGAACAGCTTTGGGTCAATAGTGGGGGCAAAGACCCGGTTTTCCTTGGTTTCCTCTGCCGCCAGAATACTGGCCGCACGACGCCATCCAGCTAGCAAGCCAGCACCGTCTTCAGTCTCCAGAAAGGCAACCATGGCGCGGGCAGTATCTGCCAGCAACAATACATCATCCGAGGTTGCTGCTTGCAAGACCGATGCGGCAACGTCATGCGGGACATTCTGATCCAGAAGACTAACGCGCAACCGCTCCATCAGAAATGGCATTAAGGCGTCATCAACATCTTCAAAACCGTGATAAGCCGCAGCCTTGGCAAAAATCTTGCCCAGCGGAATACGGTTCTGGCTTTCAAGGATCATGGTGATCACACCCAGAGCGGCACGGCGCAAAGCATAGGGGTCTTTTGATCCGGTGGGCTTGGCATCAACACCAAAGAAACCAACCAGCGTATCAATTTTATCAGCCAGAGACACCGCGAGGGCTTCGGGCAATGACGGCACCATATCCTGTGGCCCTTGTGGACGGTAATGCATGCTCACCGCCTCGGCCACTTCTTTATCCTCGCCAGACGCAACGGCATAATAGCCGCCCATAATGCCCTGCAACTCGGGAAACTCGCCGACCATGCCTGTCACCAGATCAGCTTTCGCCAACAGGCCGGCACGCTCTGCCTTGGCCGGATCACAGCCGCTGATGAAGGTGGCAATATCGCCAGCCAGCTTTTCCAGACGCCGTGCTTTTTCATGCACCGAGCCAAGCCCCGCATAGAAGGTAATATCGGCCAGCTTCGGAAGATATTCTTCTAATCTTTGGGCTTTGTCCTGTAGCCAGAAAAATTCGGCATCGGCAAGACGTGCGCGTAAAACACGCTGGTTACCTGCTTTGATAACCTCGTCACGCGCGCTATCTTTGATGCGGTTAGCAACGATGATGAAATGTGGTGACATTGACCCGTCACTGGCATTTTCCAGCGTGATATATTTCTGATGTGTCTGGATTGATGATTGCAGAACCTCGGCTGGCAATTGCATAAACCGGTCTTCGATCTTGCCAACCAACAAGTTCGGCCATTCGACAAGATTGGCTGTTTCGGCTATTTGCGCGTCACCGCTTTTCACGCTACAGCCCATATCAGCAGCCAGTTTACACGCCTGATCTGCAACCGTTTGGATACGCTCATTGTGATCAACCAGCACATGCGCTTTTTTCAGGCGGTCTATATAGTCCTGTGCATTTTTCAGGCCGGCAAGATCGACATCTTGGGGGTTTTCGAAAAAATGCCCACAGCTTTTATCACCAAAGACAATAGGGGCATCATCATCGCCGCCAAGCGATAACGCACCATCAAGCCGCTTGCCACCAAACAGCACATTGATCCGATGCAATGGGCGCACCCAGCGCAATTTTGATGTGCCCCAGCGCTGGCTTTTTGGCCATGGAAAATTACTCACTATCTCGGCAATCATGGGCACCAAGAGGTCGCTTGTCTGCGCGCCTTTAGATTCTGAACGGGCAAACAGGAAACGACCCTTTGGCGTGTCTTCTTCAACCAGTTGATCGCGCGTCATGCCTGTCGAGGCCAGAAAACCGTTGATCGCCTGTTCGGGCGCATCGACGCGCGGGCCACGTTTTTCAATAATCCGATCGGCTTGCTGTTCATCAACACCCGCCACATAAACGGCCAGATGCCGTGACGACACCAGACGGACATCGCCATCATCAGCTTTTGCATAGTTAAGGCCAAGATCATCAAGCCCCGCATAAACAAGCCGTTGCAGATCGGCACATGCCTTTACCTGCATGCGGGCGGGAATATCTTCGCTTACAAGTTCGATAAACAGATCCGCCATTTACGCCTCTTGCTTCTGGCTGTCAGATGATTGCCCGATCCACGCTTCGCAGCATCCCTTGGCAAGCGCCCGCACACGGCCAATATAAGACGCACGTTCAGTCACCGAAATGACACCACGCGCATCAAGCAGATTGAACAAATGGCTGGCTTTCATACATTGATCATAGGCTGGCAAGGCCAGCGGTGTATCGCGATCAAGCAAGGCACCGCATTCGGCTTCAGCATCCTTGAAATGCTGCAGTAAAATGTCAGTTTCAGCATGTTCAAAATTCCAGCTAGAAAATTCGACTTCAGCGCGATGGAAAACATCACCATAGCATTTGCCGCCTTCCTCAGCCGCGACGCCATCCCAATCCAGATCATAGACATTATCAATACCCTGAATGAACATCGCCAGACGTTCCAGACCATAGGTCAGTTCCAATGGCACCGGATTACATTCGATGCCGCCAACCTGCTGGAAATAGGTGAATTGCGACACTTCCATACCGTCACACCATACTTCCCAGCCAAGTCCCCACGCGCCCAATGTTGGCGATTCCCAGTCATCCTCGACAAAGCGGATATCATGCGCATCAGGGTCAAGACCGATGGCACGCAAAGAGCCAAGATATAGCGCCTGCGAGTCAGCGGGGGATGGTTTGAAAATAGCCTGAAACTGGTAATAATGCTGTAGCCGGTTCGGGTTTTCACCATAACGCCCATCGGTTGGGCGGCGCGATGGCTGGACATAGGCCGCACGCCAGACCTTGTCAGGCCCCAGAGCGCGCAAGGTTGTCGCCGGATGAAATGTGCCCGCGCCAACTTCCATATCATAGGGTTGCAAAATAACCGCACCCTGTTTCGCCCAATAAAGCTGCAAGTTTAATATAATTGACTGAAAATCAGTGCCTGCTTCTGAAATATGCGTCTTTGTCATAATGTAAGACCGTCTATGATGTCTTGAGCCGGATCGGTTGCCCGCAAACTACCCGCAAACAGCTGTCAAATGCAACCGATAGCTAGCGCTGATAGGGGCAATCATCACGACCACAATTTTCCCGCGCCGCCCAGGCTTTGCAAATCGTGCATTCTTCAAGGTCAATCGAGTCACGATTAGCCTTATTTTTCTTGGATTTATCGTTGTCTGATTGGTCTTTTGTATTGGCAATATTGGATTTGCGCGCATCAATCGCCCGAAACACCCGCCACACAATCCACAATATAAGACAAAGGCCAATAATTTTGGGTAATGACAGCATCACATCTGGCTTTCACAAAGATGGGGTTGGCTTGGTATGTTCATGTCAGAGTCCAAAACGCGATAGATAGGCGCGCTCGATAGCAATGTCGGACGCTTCATTGACGATACCGCTGGCCATCTGTCCCGATAGATTGGTCAGGCCGAAAGGCAATAATTTTCGTTTTGGTTCGATCATCATTAATTCTGTGTCATCACCAAACCGGCTATTGATCGTCTGCCTGATTTCACCAACCGCATCAACCAGCCCCAGCTTGACCGCGGTTTCACCAGTCCAGAACGCCCCGCTAAACAGTTCCGCGCGATCACCATTCAACTTGACGCCGCGCCGACTTTCGATATGGGCAATAAACTGGGCGTGAATTTCGGCCTGTAATGCTTTAAGCCGTTCGACTTCTTCAGCCTGTTCAGGTTGAAACGGATCAAGGATCATCTTGGCTTCGCCAGCTGTATGAACACGCCGGTCAACACCGATTTTCTTGATCGCTTTATCAAACCCGAAACCGGCGGATACAACACCGATTGAACCGATAATCGAGGCAGGATCAGCATAAATTTCATCAGCGCTGGCAGCCAGCCAGTAACCGCCACTGGCCGCAACATCTTCACAAAAGGCTATCACCGGCACATCGGCACGCTTGGCCAGGTCGCGAATACGGCGGCCAATCAACGATGATTGCACAGGTGACCCGCCTGGCGAATTGATAATCAATGCCACTGCCTTGGCACGTTTGATTGAAAAGGCCTTTTTCAATTGCGGCTCGACAGTCTCTAGCGAAATGCCCCGCCGCATGCCACTTCCGGACGCGGCGATAACGCCACTAAGCCGGACAACCGGCACCACCGGCTTTTTTTTACGCCAAAAGAAAATCCGGTTCACTAAGCCCATAATGCAGATGACTCATCGTTTGTTTGAATAGGGTAAGCAGAATGCAACATATTCGATCTACATGCTATGATTTTTGACCAAAATTGTGCGATTCAGAACCCAACCCCGATAGATTGCCTATGATCGCGC
>JBMZPN010000018.1:0-18360 GCA_049620845.1 Puniceispirillum sp. (SeqCode) | reverse complement strand
AAATCAGCATGGCCATCACCGCGTCGGGTTGGCGTGCCTACAGCGATGAAAACGGCATCGGCATCGGCAACGGCGCTAGCCAGACCGGTAGTGAAATGCAAACGGCTGGCGGCAACATTGCGCGCCACGAGATCCTCCAGACCCGGTTCATAAATCGGCATGGTGCCATTCTGGATCAGATCGATCTTGGCTTGGTCATTATCAACGCATGTCACATCAAACCCGAATTCGGAAAAACATGCGCCCGATACCAGCCCGACATATCCTGTGCCAATCACTGCAATCTTCAAAATGTTATCTCCGTGTAATGATGTTCATCGATCCAGAATTGGATCCGTTATCATAGTAATATTATGGTTTTGTTAATAACCCATAATCTGCTCGACCGCCATCGTCAGCACATGTCCCAGCGCAATATGCGCTTCCTGAATATGCATGACCTTGTTGCTTGGCACGGCAAACAGCATATCGCTTAGCGGTGCCAGCTTGCCGCCACCTTCACCGGTAAAGCCGATGGTCTTGATGCCTGATGTGCGGGCACTTTCAAGCGCCGCCACCACATTCGCCGAATTGCCACTGGTGGAAATGCCGATTAAAACATCACCTTCCTGTCCCAGCGCTTCGACCTGTCGCCGGAAAATGCCTTCAAAGCCAAAATCATTCGCATAGGCCGTGATAAAAGACGTATTGGTGGTCAATGCCAAAGCGGCCAGCCCGCCACGTGGGCGGCGATGATCAAGCGTTGCCACAAATTCGGCGGCAATATGCTGGGCATCGCCTGCTGACCCGCCATTCCCGCATAACATTACCTTACCGCCTTGTGCCAGCGCATCGGCGATCATCTGCGCAGCGATAATAATTGCATCTGCATAAAGTTTGGCCGTTGCCGTTTTCACTGTCGCCGATTCAATAAGCACGGCTTTGATATCTGTTCCGGTTGGGTATGCCATTTGCGCATTACTCTATCTGTTTGCTTGCCAATTCAGTTATGAACCTATACTTGATAAGGATCAATGATGGATAGGTCAAAAGGTCAGCTCATGGTTAAAAAAGCCATTTTTCCTGTCGGCGGACTTGGTACGCGTTTTCTACCTGCAACCAAGGCTTTGCCTAAAGAAATGTTGCCGGTTGTTGACAAACCGCTCATTCAATATGCTGTCGAAGAAGCTATCGAAGCTGGCATCGAAGAATTTATTTTCGTAACCGGACGCAACAAGACCGCCATTGAAGATCATTTTGACCATAGTGTCGAACTCGAATCGACATTAAAAGCCCGCGGCAAGGAACAGGCACTCGCCACCGTACATAACATGATGCGCGATCCCGGATCAGTCATTTATGTCCGGCAACAGGAACCAGCCGGACTTGGCCATGCTGTCTGGTGCGCGCGCCATATTATAAAAGACGAACCAGTGGCGATCATTCTTGCCGATGATCTGATTCTGGGCAAAAGCTGCCTTGCCGAAATGGTCGCCGCCTATGATGCTTCAGGCGGCGGCAATATGGTTGCGGTCATGGATGTGCCGGCCACGCAAACTGGGGCATATGGTATTGTGACACCGGGCAAGATCGATGGTGCCTGTGTTGAGGTACAGGGGCTGGTCGAAAAGCCATCTCCCGATCAAGCGCCTTCAACGCTAGGTGTGGTCGGTCGCTATATCATCCAGCCCGAGGTTTTTGCTACCCTGGCCACTCAGGAACACGGTGCCGGTAACGAAATCCAGCTTACCGACGCACTGGCCAAACAGATAGGCAAAGCCCCGTTCACTGGTTTCCGGTTTTCGGGTACCCGCTTTGATTGCGGATCAAAGCTGGGGTTTTTGCAAGCCAATATTGCCTTCGCCCTTGAACGGTCTGAAATAGCCGATGATTTACATCGCTGGATAAAAGAGACCCTTTAATGTCCTCACATCAATTTGATCCGTCAATTCTCCGTGCCTATGACATTCGCGGCATTTACCAGCATACATTAACTGATGCCGATGCTTTTGCCATCGGTCTCGCTTTTACCGCCTGCATGGACAGGCGCGGCCTTGCCAAGCGCATCGCCGTTGGGCGTGATGGGCGGCTATCCTCGCCAGCATTGGCCAGCCACCTTATCGATGGGCTTGTTGCTGGCGGTGCTGATGTTTTCGATATTGGTTGCGGGCCGACACCGATGCTCTATTATGCCAATGATGCGCTAGCCACCAGCGCCGCGATTCAGGTCACTGGAAGCCATAATCCGCCAACGCATAATGGCTTTAAAATGCTGATGGGCGGGGCGGTCTTTTTTGGCGATGATATCACCCATCTTGGCGAGGTCAGCGCCGAAGGCCCTTCGCGCCATACTGGTGGACAGCGCACCGAAATTTCGATTTTCGATGATTATGTTGCACGCATTCTTCAAGGCATCGATGTGGGCACGGTCACCGCGATCTGGGATTGTGGCAATGGTGCCAGCGGCGAAGTAACCGCAGCGCTGACCCGCCAGCTAACTGGCACCCATCATGTTCTGTTTGCCGAGATTGACGGCACCTTTCCGAATCACCACCCCAATCCGGTTGATCCGGAAACCTTGGACATGTTGCGCGATGCAGTGGCCAGCCATAAAGCCGATCTTGGCATCGGCTTTGATGGTGACGGCGATCGCATCGGTCTGATCGATGGCAAGGGGCGGCAGGTGCCGGGCGATCTGTTGACCGCCTATCTGGCCTTGGACATTGCCCCGAAACATAAAGGTCGGCCTATGCTGCTTGATGTCAAATCATCCGATATGGCCATGTCGCTGATTGCCGCCACAGGGGCTGACGCCCAGATCTGGAAAACCGGTCATAGCCATATGAAAAAGCGCATGGCCGAGCTTGATGTGCCACTGGCAGGTGAAATGTCCGGTCATATCTTTATCAAGGATGATTATTACGGCTTTGATGATGCTATCTATGTCGCCCTGCGTGTGCTTGACCAGATGCACCGGACAGGCCAGTCAATCACCGCTTTCATGGATAGCTTGCCGCCCCAGTTTGCAACACCTGAATTGCGCATCGATTGTGATGATACGAAAAAATTTGCCGCGATGGATGTACTGGCCAGCTTTGCCAGCACCCGCTTTGGTGACGATGATATGTCTAACATCTCGCTTGTCGACGGCATCCGCGTCCGCAGTGAATCCGGATGGTGGCTGGTGCGCGCCTCAAATACCGAGGCAGCGCTTGTTGCGCGCGCCGAAGGCACCAGCCAGACCGCGCTTGACGGCTTGATAGCTGATCTGCGCGAAACGCTGGCACAGGCCGATCTGACGGTAAAAATCTGATATAAAAGCCATATTTGGCGCCACCATCGATATCCGCCTGTCGCGGGCAAGCAGGCATTGATATTTTCCGCAATCTATCCTATCTGGTGTTGATACAGGATACGGTATAATGCGGCGCTCAGGCAGAAATCGCAAAACCGGCTTATCCAGTCTTTATCTACTGTGGAGATAATAATGAACGCCTTCGATACGCATGGGAATCTTTCGATTGCCAGCCCGCTTTATCAATTTGTAAATTCCATGCTGACCGAGCAGGGGCTGATAACACCAGATGCTTTCTGGGCTGGCTTTGATAAGGCCGTGCACGAATTGGCACCGCGTAACAGGGCCTTGCTGGCCACGCGTGATTCGATCCAGGCCAAGATTGACGAATGGCATAATGCCCACACTGGCAGTGCCATTGATGCCAGCGCTTATGAAACCTTCCTGCGCGATATTGGCTATCTTGTCCCCGAAGTTGCCGACTTTCAGGTGGAAACCACGAATGTCGATGCCGAAATCGCATCTATCGCTGGCCCACAGTTGGTCGTGCCGATCACCAATGCACGCTATGCGCTGAACGCGGCGAATGCACGCTGGGGCAGTCTCTATGATGCGCTTTACGGCACCGATGTGATCCCGCATGATGATGCCGATGGCACCTCAAAAGCCTATAACCCCCAGCGCGGTAAAAAGGTCATTGCCTATGTACGCAAGGTGCTTGACGATGCCCTGCCACTAGCCACAGGATCATGGTCTGATATCACCGGTCTGACGGTAGCTGATGGCGTTCTTGACATAACGCTTAGCTCGGGCGCATCAACCCGGCTTGCCAATAAGGCTGGCTTTGCTGGCTATACTGGCGATCCGGCAACCCCTTCATCGGTCATTCTCTGCAATAACGGTCTACATTTCCAGATCATGATCGATGCCGATGGCGTCATTGGTCAGGATGATCCGGCATCCATCAATGATGTGCGCGGCGAGTCAGCCTTATCAACGATCATGGATTGCGAAGATTCAATCGCCGCTGTCGATGCCGAAGATAAGGTCGTTGCCTATAGCAACTGGTACGGCCTGATGAATGGCAGCCTTGAAGATACCTTTGAAAAAGGCGGCAAGACCATCGTCCGCAAACTGAATAATGACACCGACTATGTCACCGCCAATGGCGAAAGCGCCAGCCTGCGCGGACGCGCTTTGATGCTGGTGCGTAATGTCGGCCATCTAATGACCAATCCGGCGATCAGACTGTCTGACGGCAGTGAAATTCCCGAAGGCATCATGGATGCCTTTATCACCGTAGCCGCCGCCATGTCAGATTTGCAGGCACGTCGCAATTCGGTTGCCGGATCGGTTTATATCGTGAAGCCGAAAATGCACGGGCCCGAAGAAGTCGCCTTTGCCAATGACATTTTCGCCGCCGTTGAAGATGTGCTGGGATTGCCGCCTTTCACCATCAAAATGGGCATCATGGATGAGGAGCGCCGCACAACGGTCAATCTCAAAGCCTGCATCCATGCCGCCAAAAACCGGGTTGTCTTTATCAATACCGGTTTCCTCGACCGCACCGGTGACGAGATTCACACCTCGATGAATGCCGGTCCGATGATCCGCAAAAGCGATATGAAAGCGGCACCGTGGATCGCCGCCTATGAAAACTGGAATGTCGATATCGGCCTTGCCTGCGGCTTGGGTGGACGTGGCCAGATTGGCAAGGGCATGTGGGCAATGCCCGATATGATGGCCGCCATGATGGAACAGAAAATCGGTCATCCGATGGCGGGGGCAAATTGTGCATGGGTGCCATCACCCACCGCCGCTACTTTGCACGCATTGCATTATCATCAGGTCAATGTCGCCGAACAGCAAGCCAAACTGGCAAGCCGTGAACCAGCCAAACGTGCCGATATTCTGTCGATCCCGATCAGCACAAGACCAAACTGGTCTGCCGATGATATCCGTCAGGAACTGCGCAATAACGCGCAGGGCATTCTTGGCTATGTTGTGCGCTGGATCGATCAGGGCGTTGGCTGTTCAAAAGTGCCCGATATCCATGATGTCGGCCTGATGGAAGACCGCGCAACCTTGCGTATTTCATCCCAGCATATGAGCAACTGGCTACATCATGGCATTTGTGACGATGCGCTGGTGATGGAGGTAATGCAGGAAATGGCCGCCATAGTCGATCAGCAGAATGCTGGCGATCCGGCCTATACGCCAATGGCGGGCAATTTTGAAAACTCTATTGCCTTCAAGGCTGCCTGTGATCTGGTATTTCAGGGACGCGAACAGCCATCTGGCTATACCGAGCCAGTATTGCATCGCCGCCGCCTTGAAAAGAAACTAAGTGATCGGGCGGATGCTTAATCTCGATCCGTATATCTCAAAGACGCCGGGCTTCCCGAAACAGGGCATCACCTTTTACGATATAAGTCCGGTGCTTGAAGACCCTGTTATTTTAAAACAGACCAGTGCCGCATTATGCAATCTGGCCGCGCCAATGATGCCTGATCTTGTCGCGGGCATCGATGCGCGTGGCTTTTTGTTTTCCGTGCCGCTTGCCACCCAGCTTGATTGCGGTGTCGTGATGATCCGTAAAGCAGGTAAATTGCCCGGCACATTATATGAAAGCAGCTATGCGCTTGAATATGACAATGCCACCTTGGCGCTTCAGCAGGATCGTAACCTCGCAGGCAAAAACATTATCCTTTGCGATGATCTACTTGCCACGGGTGGCACCTTGGCGGCGGCGGCAGATCTGGTCGGCATGGCTGGCGGCACTGTGACAGGGGCGCTATGCCTGATCGAGCTTACCGGCCTGAAGGCGCGCGAAAAGCTGTCCTTTCCTGTCGCATCCCTGCAAAGCTACGAATTTTAACCCTGACATGCACAGCGCCGATACCCATCCGTGCTATTAACAAGATCGGCGCCTAATTGGCCTGATTGCTATTTTGATTGGCCGCGCGTATTTCTTCGCGGAAACGGTCGATCAATACGGCTTTGCCATCACGTTCGACATGCCAGAAAATCCAGCCATTACATGACGGCAATGATTGCAGTTGCGCGCCTAGCGAATGGATTGATCCGCTTTCCTTATTATCGGTCACCAGCGATCCATCAGCCCGCACCTGTGCCGAAAAGCGCTTCTTTGAATCAAACAGCCGATCCCCAGGTTGCAAAATACCGCGCTCGATCAGCGTACCAAAAGGTATCTTTGGCAATGCCCGCTTTTGTTCGCTTGCCAGCAGATCGGGCGAGGCAATCGGCGTGACCTGCGCAATACGTTCACGCGCCATTTCGACATAGGCCGGATTCTGTTCGATACCGATAAAATGCCTGTTCAGACGCCGCGCTACCGCGCCTGTCGTGCCGGTGCCAAAGAACGGATCGAGAATCACATCATCGCGTTTGGTCGAGGCCAGAATAACCCGCGCCAGCAGTGACTCGGGCTTTTGAGTCGGATGCGCCCTTTTGCCATTTTCCTTCAACCGCTCATGCCCTGTACATAGCGGCAATTCCCAGTCAGACCGCATCTGCACATCATCATTCAGCGCTTTCATCGCTTCATAATTAAACGTGTGTTTTGCTTTCTGTGTCTTTGCCGCCCAGATCATCGTTTCATGCGCATTGGTGAAACGGCGGCCGCGGAAATTCGGCATCGGATTGGTTTTGCGCCAGATCACATCATTCAGCACCCAGAAACCAAGATCCTGCATAATCTTGCCGACACGGAAAATATTGTGATAACTGCCGATCACCCAGATCGCGCCATTCGGCTTCAGCACGCGGCGCACTTCGCGCATCCATGCCAGTGTAAATTCGTCATAGGCGGCAAAGGAATCAAACTGATCCCATGTATCATCAACCGAAGCCACCGAAGATTGATCCGGACGCACCAGCAGATCGGATAGCTGCAGATTATAAGGCGGGTCGGCAAACACCAGATCAACCGAATTTTTGGCAAGGGTTTTCAGCGTTTCAACGCAATCACCCTGAAGTACAATATTCTTGTCCACCCTGACCGTCCTTTACTAAGCAACCACTGGCCAACCCCTTGGCCAAACTCTGATTCATCTGCATTTATCGCGCCATTTCGGCGTCTGTTACTGTCTAAAAGAATCACAGAATCAATATAAGTCAACAGCTTAAGAAAGTTTCTTAAAGTTATAACTATATATTGTGGCTTATCTGCACGCAGACCTTGTATCTAGTGGTGCGATCAGAGCTAAAAAAAGGGAAAAATGTCATTTTGGCGAAAATCTGCGGCTGTGTCGCGTCTATCGACCCCTAAAATCAGGGCTAAAATACAGCTCTCAGCCTGTTTGCCCATCTAGGTAGCGTTTCACTGGCTTATAGCTTTTCCGGTGATGCGGCGTGACCCCCATCGATGCCAGCCCTTCCTGATGCGCCTTGGTGCCATAGCCCATATTCGTCGCCCAGCCATAACCCGGATAGGCGGCATCGAGTTCGGTCATAATGCCATCACGCGTATGCTTGGCAATGATCGAAGCGGCGGCAATCGATAATGACAGCCCGTCACCGCCAATCACCGCTTCGCCTGTAATCACGCCATTATCAAACGGCGATGCGGGTATCGGCGGCATGATCGAACCATCAACCAGCATATGAAGCGGCATCTTATGTCCTGCTTGGCAAAGCTGGCCTGCTACATCCGCGGCGCAATCATGCATCGCCTGCAACGTCACCTGCAGAATATTACCGGCATCAATCACCGCGGGCGGCACCGATATAACACTATATATATGTGTACTTGCTGTCAGCGCATCATAAAGCGCGGCACGTTTGTCTGCTTTCAATTTTTTTGAATCATCCAGACCATCAGGCAGATCACCATAACACGCCGGATCAAGCCAGACCGCCGCCACCGTCACCGGCCCCGCCCAGGGGCCACGTCCGGCTTCGTCAATCCCGATCGCCAGCCCCTCAAATGCTTGTTCACGCGACAAATCGGGATAGGCCGCATCGGGGCGTGGGCGCGGCGGCATCAAGCGCGCCTTTGGTCAACCGCTTCACGTAAGCGCGGCATGATCTCGACAAAATTACACGGCTTATGCCTTATATCGAGCTGATAGCGCAAAATCTCGTCCCAGCCGTCACGGCAGGCTGATGACGATCCGGGCAAGGCAAACAGATAGGTGCCTTTGGCCACCCCGCCAACCGCGCGCGACTGGATCGTCGAGGTGCCAATCTTGTCAAAGGAGACCAGCCGGAAAATCTCGCCAAAACCTTCGATTTCCTTGTCGAAAACCGAACGGAACGCTTCTGGCGTGCCATCGCGTCCGGTCAGGCCGGTACCGCCTGTTGAAATCACCACATCGACATCCGGCGCATCAATCCAGTGGGACAGCTGGCTGGTGATCGCATCCATGTCATCGGTGACAAGCGCGCGGTCAGCCAGATTATGGCCATCGCCTTGTACGCGCGCGGCCAGCAGATCGCCAGATTTATCATCGGCAAGACTGCGCGAATCCGAAATTGTCAGAACCGCGATATTAACCGCCACAAACGGCACCGACTGATCGATACGTTTATCATGTTCGGTCATATCTTTACCTCTTTGACCTCGTTGGCGTTACAGTCAAACCGCTATTGAACAGTCTTTGCAAAGGGCACATAGGTGCCCTTGTCACCGACCGCCAGCGATAATAATTCGGGGGCATCCTCGCCAAAGCGCGCCCGATAGATCGCCAGATTCGACACCACATTTTTCACATAATAGCGTGTTTCACGGGCAGGCATCGATTCAACCAGCAGAAACATATCATCCTGATGATCGACTTCACGCAGCCATTTATTCAGATTGCCAGGCCCGCCATTATAGGCCGCCAGCAACCGTATCAGCGAATTATCAATAATCTGTTCATCCAGAAGATGCCGGATATATTTCTGCCCCAGTGCCAGATTGACCTCGGGCACCAAAAGCTCGCTTCGTTTGCGGTCGCGATAACCACGGTCACGTGCAATGAACGCCGCGGTGCGCGGCATCAACTGCATCAGCCCCGATGCCTTGGCACTGCTTTTGGCGCGCGGGTTAAAGCCTGATTCCTGCCGCGATACCGCCCATACCAGCGCTTCATCAACGGTAAACTCGATATCGTCAAATTCCGGATGCGGATATAGAGCCCCATACCAGCTTTTGCCGCCATTCTTGCGGATGATTTCCCCGACACGGAAAGACAGGCCGGGCATATTATGCAAGGCGGCAAAACGCATCACACTGGGCTTGAACCGATCCGGCATATCCATCCATAGATAGCGTAATTCGCGCGCCGCATCATGCGGGCGGCCAATTTGCAGCAACGCCAATACACGCTGGCCACCTTTCTGGCTGGATAGCCAGCCCATGAAACCCGCATCTTCGGGTGGCAGATCAAAGGAAATATCCATGTTCTGGCCAAGCGCCTTGCGCGCAATCACGCCATAGAAACTATCCAGTTCACGCGCGGCGATTTGCAGATATTTGGTGGCGCTCTGGAAATCACCTTGCCGCATATCGACCCGATGCGCCCAGAAGGCAGCACTACTGCGCAGGCCGGGCGACACCTTGTCAAACCCCGCAAGGGTGCGGAAAAACAAGCCGGCATCTTCATAATGGCCACTGCGCCATGATGCCAGCCCCGCCGCCCAATAGGCCATAGTCGCGCTTTCACGGCCAACACCGATCGCATAGCGCGCTTGCCGGATAGCTTTATCGTCATAGCCGAAAATAAAATAGGCATGCGCCACTTCACCGCGAAGCTGGGCTTCTTCCTGTTTTGTCAGATAGCGTTTATTGGCCTTGCTATTAAGGACATTGACCGCACCTGTAGGCCATCCCTTGCGGATTGACCGGCGCACCTTGCGCGCGATCGAACGCGTTGTCGAGATTGATGCCCGCGCCTTTGTTGTCATCGGAATCGTCGGCCGATAGCCATAGCTTCCGGCCTGACCATAGCCATTCAGATAGCCTGATTTGGGCTTGTTTGGTGCCTTTTGCGAATTGCCCTTGCGACGTTTGGCCAGCCAGTAAATCCGGCTCGCATCGGGATGGTCATTATATTGCCGGAGCCAGCTAGCCAGCTCGCTAAAGGTTGACCGCCAGGCTGTCGGATGCAGATAGCGTTGCGACAATAGATGCCCCATCAGCATCGGATCACGAAGCCGCCCCATTTCGCGTGTTGCCTGCTTCATCTTGCCGGCCTGCTGTAATGCAAACAGGCGCTCGTAAAGCGCAACGTCAAAATCCGATAGCGGCGTTGGCAGTGATGCCGCCGTCACATGCTGGCTGCCCATGATGGTAAAAGCCACCAGCAGAACAAGCCGCCGGCTGGCACGACCCAGACGCGCACTGCACAGGCTTTTCAAGTGATAAAGGATACGGATTATAAAAGGGGCATTCATGAAATCATTACCTGTTAAGCGCTAGGGGATGATGTTAATCGGGAATTGACTGATAGCATATCGGCAAAGGAAAGCCGCTTTTGCGCTGGCGAGCGCAGTAAATAGGCTGGATGCAGGCTCGCCAATGTTGGCCGTGCAATCGCGTCACCATAATCGACATCCTGCCAGCGGCCACGTAATTTCAAAATGCCGTCCTTGGTTTCCAGCACGGCCTTGGCCGCCGACCCGCCCAGAATCAGAACAAAGTCGGGATTGGCAAGCTGAATATGCCGCCGTAACCACGGCAACATCATCACCGTTTCTTCCGTAGTCGGTGTCCGGTTACCCGGTGGCCGCCACGGCAGAAGGTTGGCAATATAGACAAGCGACCGGTCAAGCCCGATTGATGCCAGCATTTTATCAAGCAGCTGTCCCGAAACGCCGACAAAGGGCAGGCCGATCATATCCTCGTCACGCCCGGGGGCTTCACCGATGATCATCAGCCTTGCGCCCGGATTACCGTCGGCAAATACCAGATTGCTTGCCGTATGTTTCAGCGCGCATCCCTCAAATGCCAGCAAAGCCGCTTTCAGTTCGGCCAATGATGTAATCGCCGTCAGATCAGGCGCCTCTGGCATTGATGCTTGTACTGGTTCGGCATCTGCAATCGTGGCGGCTGCGGGTGCCGACATATGACTGGCTGATGCGCTGGCCGCAGAAGATACCGATGCTGACGATGATTGTGTTGATGATGATGTAGACGGCAGATATTTGTCCAGCCTGACCTTTGGTATGGCCAGCGCGTCCGCGCCCAGAAACGCCTCATCAACGCCCATTTCGGCCTGCCATGCAAGCTGGGTGATAAGCTGTTCAATTGTCGCCGCCGGCTGGTTCGGCATCAAAAATCCCTCGACAAGTGGAATGCGTCGCATTTTGGCCGAAAATTGACCGAATATCGCTTGTTTCTCACGCTATAAATTGACCATTATCATTCTCGCATTTGTTGCCTAGGTTAGCAATCCGCCAGTTGGCATTCTGATTGGCGTTTTTTCACCTGACATGCAAAGGTAACAAACTTAATTTGGCTAGGCTATATATGTAATCTTGCTTTTGACTTAATCTTGGTATGTCTGGGGATAGATAACAGGCCATAAAGATAATTTACCACCGGCTGATACATGTCTGGTGAAAGGGTATGGGACTATGGAACGCGAAACTATGGAATTTGACGTTGTTATTGTTGGTGGTGGTCCATCGGGTCTATCAGCGGCAATCCGCCTCAAACAGCTTGCCAATGACGCTGGCCGCGATCTGGATGTATGTCTGATCGAAAAAGGCAGTGAAGTTGGCGCGCATATTCTGTCGGGTGCTGTGCTCGAACCGCGCGCATTGAACGAACTGATTCCCGATTGGAAAGACAAAAATGCGCCGCTTGATACGCCGGTCACATCGGATAAATTCATGTTCCTGACCGAAAGCAGGTCATTCCGCATGCCTACCCCGCCAAGCATGAACAATCATGGCAATTACATCATCTCGCTTGGCAATTTCTGTCGCTGGCTTGGCGAACAGGCCGAAGCGCTTGGCGTCGAAATCTATCCCGGATTTCCTGCCGCCGAAATCCTCTATGATGATAGTGGCGCGGTGCGCGGCATTGCCACAGGTGATATGGGCATTGGCAAAGATGGCGAACCAACCGATAATTACATGCGCGGTATGGAGCTTATCGGCAAGCAGACCATTTTTGCCGAAGGCTGTCGTGGGCATCTGACCAAGAATCTGTTCGACAAATTCGACCTGCGCGAAGGCAAAGACCCGCAAACCTATGCTATCGGCATCAAGGAATTATGGGATATCGATCCGGCCAAGGCCAAGCCCGGTCTGGCCTGGCATTCGATTGGCTGGCCGCTGGCAACCGATACTTATGGCGGGTCGTTCCTCTATCATCTGAATGGTAATCAGGTGGCTGTTGGTTATGTTGTTGGGCTTGATTATTCAAATCCGCATCTGTCGCCATTTGAAGAATTTCAGCGTTTCAAAACGCATCCTGCCGTGCGTGATGTATTCGAAGGTGGCCGCCGTGTCTCCTATGGCGCGCGTGCGCTTAATGAAGGCGGCTTTCAATCGGTGCCGAAACTGACCTTCCCAGGCGGTTGTCTGGTTGGCTGTACCGCCGGATTTTTGAATGTGCCGAAAATCAAGGGCACGCATACCGCGATGAAGTCGGGCATGGTCGCCGCCGAAGCTATTTTCGAAGCCCTCGACAATATGGACGCTGGCCATGAACCAGCCAGCTATGCTGACAAGCTCACCGCATCATGGCTATGGAAAGAGCTGTATAAAGTCCGCAATATCCGCCCGGGCTTTGCCAAGGGTCTGTGGTTTGGTCTGGCACATGCCGCGCTTGATACCTATCTGCTGTTCGGCAAGGCACCTTGGACTTTACGCCATCATGCCGACCATACGCAGCTTCGCAAGGCGGCGGACGCGCCCAAAATCGATTATCCGAAACCCGATGGCATTGTCAGCTTCGACCGCAATTCATCGGTCTTTCTGTCTGGCACAAATCACGAAGAAAACCAGCCGGCACATCTAACGCTCAAGGATGCCACAATTCCAATCGCACACAATCTCGCTCTCTATGACGCACCCGAACAGCGCTATTGTCCGGCTGGGGTCTATGAGATCGTTCGTGACGATAGCGGTAATGATCCCCGTTTGCAGATTAACGCGCAAAATTGTGTTCATTGCAAAACTTGTGATATTAAAGACCCCTCACAGAATATTGTCTGGGTAACGCCAGAAGGTGGTGGCGGGCCTAATTATCCAAATATGTAGGCTAGCTATATTAGCTGGATTTAAAGACTGTTACATTTAGGCTGTTTCGTGGGTTAAGATGGTTAAGTTTGGATAAACCCGTAATGGAACAGATGCCCGAAGCAATACAGAATGATCCGCATCAGACATGTGCGCACATTGCCCACATGCGCTCACTTGCGATTAAGACCGCCGCAATATTGGCATTGCTTGGCGTGACTCTGTCTGGCTGTGGAGGCACGGCACAGCCATCACCTGACATAAGCAATACCGATAGCAAAATCGAAACCAGCACCCATGCGCGCATGGCCGAACCCTTTGATCCGCAATCGGCGGCGGCGCATTATCTGGCCGCGCGACAGGCACTTTTCATGAGTAAGATCGAGGACTCGGCGTATTTCTACATGCGTTCGCTTGAAGCCGAGCCAGATAACAGTGAATTTCTACAGCGCAATTTCATGTCACAATATTATCTTGGGCATATCGAACGCGCGGCCAGCATCGGGCGCCAACTCGAAAGCCTGAATATAATAACACCTCTCAGCTATGAGCCGGGCATTGCCATGGCGATCCGCGATGCTGACTGGGACGCGGTTATGGTGCTGATTGACAATGTGGCCGAAAACATTCCGTCACGCCAGTTTGCTGGCATCGTCAAAGCCTGGGCCATGATCGCCAAGGGGCGCGGTGACGCAGGTATTACGCATCTTACCAACAGTGCCTTGCCGCTAGTCGATGCCGAAGATGGCCTGCCATTCTATCACCAGCTTCATCACGCCCTTATGTTTGAGGCACTTGGCAATAAAGACGACGCCCTGCTCAAGGCGCAATTGCTAGTCGATGAACCCATTCCATCATCAACAATGATGCTTGATCTTGCCGCCTTGCTTTATCGGCTGGATGCGCGCGAAATCGCCAATGACATGCTCGACCAGAAACTGCCACGTGCCTTTGATCTGCGCACGACGCGCCAGCTTCTTGGCAAGCAGGCCAGCCAGCCTCCGACCATTGCCCAGAACATTGCCAATGGCGTCCTGCAGACTGCCAGCAATGGCGGAGAGGGACAGGCGCAGACAATTGGCGCACGCTTGCGCTTTGCCATATATATCGCCCCCTGGCTTGACGCGGCGCGCTTTTCGCTGGCACAGGCTCTCAATATGCTGCGACTCGATAACGCGTCCATGGCTGTACTGGATGAGATAGATCCAGAGGGTTTATGGGGTCAGCCTGCCATGCTCATGAAACTCGATCTGCTGGTCATCCGGAATGATTTTGACAAGGCATTATCGATTCTGCGTGCCTATCTGGCAGACCATCCCGATAATGGATTTCTGCATAAGGAACATGGTGACATTCTGCGCCGTAACAGCGATTTTGCCGCCAGTCTGGATGCCTATCTTCAGGCTGAAAAATATGGCTTTGAATCGACTACATTTGATCGCAATCTTGCTATCACCTACGAACAGCTTGGCATTGACGACAAGGCTGAAGAACGTTTTCTGGCGGCGCTGACAATCAATCCGAATGATGCCTTCACACTGAATTACCTTGGCTATTGGTGGGCGGATGAGGGGCGCAACCTGACCGAAGCGATCAAGCTGATCGAAAAGGCTGTCGAACTGCGCCCTGAAAGCGGCTATTTTGTCGACTCGCTTGGCTGGGTGCATTACAAGCTGGGCAATTTTCCGGTCGCTGTCGAATTGCTTGAAAAAGCCACAACATTAGAGCCTGCCGATCCGGTTATTTTCGATCATCTTGGCGATGTCTATTGGCGGCTTGACCGTTTTGCCGAAGCACGACATATGTGGGCATATGCCCTTGATCAAAGTGACGATCAGACACTTTCAGACAAGATACGCGAAAAACTGTCTGGCGGGCTCGATCCATAAGACTGGGCTTGCGTCTGTAACGGTGTTCCTTAGCAAGGCAAAAAATGACTGGCAATATCATTACCGAAATGGCACCCGCCAAAATCAACCTGTATCTGCGGATTTGCGGACGCCGCGATGATGGCTATCATCTGCTTGACTCGGCGGTTATCTTCACCGCTTTTGGCGACCGGATCAGCCTGACACCTGCAACCACCGACAGCCTCACCATTACCGGTGCCTTTGCCGATGCCCTCATCGACCAGACGCCCGCCAATCCCGCCTCCGCCAATTCTGCCGTACCTGATGCAAGCCACCAGAACTTATCCCCGAATTTATGCCCGAATTTATGTATGCAGGCATTAGCCGCCTTTCGCGATGCTGGCGGCGTCATTGCCCCGCTTGCCATCACACTTGATAAACGGATCCCTGTCGGGGCGGGACTTGGCGGTGGCTCGGCTGATGCGGCGGCCATATTGCGCGCGCTTAATGCCAATGCCGATCATCCGGTCACATCCGAAACGCTCGATGCGCTGGCTGCCAGCCTTGGTGCTGATGTGCCCGCCTGTCTGCGCGCGCATTCACTGCGTATGACTGGCATCGGCGACCAGATCACGCCGCTAACGCTGGCTGGCACCGCATCATCCGTTACTGACACACCTATATCTGTTTTGCTGGCTAACCCGATGATCCCGCTGGCAACTGCTGATGTATTCCGCAGCCTGAACACCGCAGGGTCGGGTCATGCTGGCACTATAGATGCGTTTGATATACCAGCCTTGGCCGGACTGGGTAATGACCTGACCGAAACGGCCTGCCAGCTGGTGCCCGAAATCGCCACCCTGCTTGCCCTGTTACAGCAGCAATCCGGTTGCCGGATCGCCGCCATGTCGGGAAGTGGTGCCAGCTGTTTTGCCCTTTTCGATCATGCGGCGGCTTGCAATGATGCCCGCGATACCCTGCGCCAGTCTGGCTTCTGGGCTGAAGCAACGCATATTATCTGATCGCACTATCTGATTGTGGAGTCATTTTTTACCCCGCCTGTCATTGACCCATTAGATTAAATAGCTCTAATTTGAGATATGGCGATGAGATCCGGATAACGCATGTCGATCATAGCAAAATGTGCCGCCTTGGATCGGCAATGCAGGGACTTTCACCAGTCCCATTTCACCCCGTCATGGCTAAACCCAGCGCGCACCCGCCTTTATATCTGTCTTGCCCTTGTCATGGCCGTGATCGCCATCACCGCGAATGGGCATATGCGTAGCTGGCAATTTGCCCAATGGCAGGCCGCGCCGGATATCTATTTCATCGATGACATGCCTTCAGTTTCAACCGCCGATGCCGGCTATTTTCTGGCCAAGGCCAAAGCCATCAAAACCGATGGCAATAGTGATGCTTTTCGCCAGAAACGCCTGTTTCCAAATCATAGCGATATACAGGACAATTCCGATAACCGTCTGACGAGGGAACAGCTTCTATCGGTTATCATTGCCTATTTCGCGCCAGATGCGTCAAATAAGGCGTTGCTGGAGGCCGCCCATGCAATGCTGCCGATAACGGCAATGATCACGGCGCTGGCGATCATTTGCGCTTTTGGCATTGCCGGATTCTGGTGGGAAGGAGCCATTGCGGCACTTGGTGGCGGGCTGTCATTCAGCTATCTGTCTCGAAGCGCGGTCGGGCGCATTGATACCGATCAGCTTAATCTGGGTTTCTTTTATGCTGTCACCGCCTTGGTATTGCTGGCCGCGCGGGTCAAAGGCTGGCGTGCGGCGATCATGGCCAGCATCATTGCTGGCGGCATGAACTGGCTTTTCAGCTGGTGGTACACAAAGGATATTTTCAGCTGGTTCTTTCTTGGCGTACTTGTCTGGGCTGGGTTGCTGACGCATCGTGATCTGAAACGCACGTTGGTGCAGGCGGCAATTTTCATTCTGCTGTCTGATACCTTCATGAATATGGGTGGCGTTGATCTTGATATGTTCACCGACAGCAATCTGGGATTTGGTACGTTGGTATTCCCCAACACCTTCCAGACCATAAGCGAACTCAATGTGATCCCCTTTGTCGATCTGTTGCGCGGCATTACCGGCAATCCGGCGATAGGCGCCTTTGGCATCATCTGTTTGCTGATCTGGGTGATCTTCAATCCGGTCATTGGTATAGCCATGTTGCCAATTCTGGGGCTGGGGATGCTGAATTTCATTTTTGGCAATCGCGTCGTATTTTTTGCCACGCCGATTGTCTGGTTTGGCGTTGCCTGGGGTATCTTTGCCCTGATCCGCTTTACCGCTGACTGGCTGGTCGGCAGATATCATGGCACCAGCCCTGCCGCACAGATACAACCCTTTATAACCCGAACCGCCATCATGATACCGCCAGTCAGCGCACTGCTCGTGACAGGCTTTGCCTATCTGAACAGCTATAATCCGCTGACCAGACCCTATCTGCCCAAACCGTCTTTCAGCCGCGAGGTGCTCACCGGTTTCGCCACGCTCAATGGCCGCATTGCATCGCTTCCGGATCCAAAACCGGCAGTGATCGCCAGCTGGTGGGATTATGGCTATATAGCAACCTACCTCAGCGACATCGCCAGCTTGCATGATGGCGGCGCGCAGACATCGCCTGTTACGCATTTTGTTGCGCGCGCATTGACCGCCGAAAGTCAGGCTGAAAGCGCGGCGATTCTGACCTTTCTTGCCGAAGATGGTCTTGATGGGCTTCGTGAAAAAAGCATGACGAAAGGCGCGCTGGATGACACCTTTGCCTCCTTCACCGGTGCCAGCCAGACCGATATTTATCTGGTTCTGACGCATCAGATGGTGCCATGGATGGGGGCGATCAGCCAGATTGGCATGTGGGATGCCGAACGTGGCAAGCCGGTAAATATCCGTCCCAATGATAATCATCTCGAATATCAGACGATACGATGTGGCGGAAATGACACCTCAGCGCATCTGGTCTGTGCGGGACGCCGGTTTGATCTGGCCAGAGGCACGATTGACCAGAACCCGC
>JBMZPN010000017.1:0-18568 GCA_049620845.1 Puniceispirillum sp. (SeqCode) | reverse complement strand
GGGTCGCGTCGCCTTACTGTTTGGCCCCGAAGCATCGGGTCTTGATAATAATGAAGTCGTGCTTGCCGATGTCGCCGTTTCGGCGGCGTTAAACCCAGAGTATCCATCGCTGAATCTGGCGCAGGCGGTTTTGCTGTTGGCGTGGGAATGGCGTGTTGCGGCATTGTCTGACCTTGGTGACAGATCGGAATTACATTCACAACCACAATCAGTTGATGATGATGTAGCATCCATAAAAGATAGGGATTATTTTTTTCAGCGGCTTGAAAATGCACTGGATGAAAGCGGTTTTTTCACGTCTGCCGAGATGGCACCAGCGGTAAAACGCAATATCCGCGCCTTGATAAATCGAGCCGCACCAAGCCGGCAGGAAATTAACACGTTACACGGTATTATTCAGGCTCTGACGAGCCAGCGGCGCGATCGATAGATGGTTGACAATAGCCAAGTTAATAGCTAATTTGCGCCATTCTCGGGAAAGTGGATTACACCAGCGGGGTGTGATGCCGGTCAAATGACCCTACCGGGACAACAAAGGAGCCAAAAATGGCAAAATCAGATCACAAGCGGCATTCCGCTAAACATAAAATCGACCGCCGTCTGGGTGTTAACCTGTGGGGTCGTCCGAAATCTCCTGTAAATGCTCGTGAATATGGCCCTGGCCAGCATGGTCAGCGTCGTAAAAAGCCAACTGACTTTGGTGTTCAGTTGATGGCCAAGCAAAAGCTGAAAGGCTATTACGGCAATATCGGCGAGAAGCAGTTCAAGAAATATTATCAGGCAGCAACGCGCCGTAAAGGTGATACAGGTCAGAACCTTATCGGTATTCTGGAATGCCGCCTTGATGCGATCCTGTATCGCTCAAAGATGGTGCCAACCGTGTTTGCTGCGCGCCAGATTATCAACCATGGCCACATTCTGCTTAATGGCAAGCGTTGCAACATTGCGTCTGTCATGCTGAAGCCGGGTGATGAAATTGCGCTGAAAGAAAAAGCGAAAACAATTCCAGCCGTGCTTGATGCCATCGCATCAGTCGAGCGTGATGTGCCGGAATATGTCGAAGCTAATCATGATAAATTCACGGCGAAATTCATTCGTATTCCAACATTGGATGAGGTGCCTTATCCAGTGCAGATGGAACCAAATCTAGTGGTCGAGTATTACTCCCGCTAATATCTCTGGCGTGTTTTAGGCGCCATTGTAAAAATCATCCAAAGGGTAGCTATTTCACGGCTACCCTTTTTTATGTAGTATTATCAGCCCGATGCGGTAATGGTGACATGATGACAGGTGACGAAGTAGCGGAAAATAAAAAGATTAACTGGCCGAAGCCATATTTTGCGGTGATTTTTACAGCTCAGCGTAGCCTGAGTGGTGATGACATTTATGAAATCACAAGTGACCGGATGATGCATCTGGCACAGAAGCAACCAGGGTTTTTAGGCGTTGAGTCGGTGCGCGGTGATGATGGGCTTGGCATCACTGTTTCCTATTGGCGTGATCGTGATTCTATCCGTAACTGGCGCAATAATAGCGAGCATCTTGTCGCGCAGGAAATGGGGCGGCAGGAATTTTATGAATGGTACAGAGTTCGGATCGCCGAAGTTACCGATGACCACGCATTTTTTGCAGATACAGTTGTGTGACTAGGTTGCCTACCAGATCAGGCAGGATGCGCGTCAATGCCGTGTGTCTGTAGCATTTCGGTCAGTTCGCCAGTTTCATACATTTCGCGAATGATATCGCATCCACCAACAAATTCGCGCTTCACATAAAGTTGCGGGATTGTCGGCCAGTCTGAATAGGCTTTAATGCCCTCGCGGATGGCGTCATCTTCAAGCACATTGATGCCGCGGAATTGCACGCCAAGATGGCTAAGCACTCCGACAACGGCAGCTGAAAACCCGCATTGTGGAAATACAGGCGTGCCTTTCATAAACAAAACAACATCCTCGCTGGCAATATCGGCGTCAATGCGTTCCTTGGTTGCTGCGTCAAGCATGTTTAACTCCTTCATTGGACAGGCGGTATCCGCCGTATAATCTGTAAAACTTTAATTACTGTTTGTTCGGTGCCGAGGTTTGCAAAGCAAGGGCATGTAATTCACCGCCCATGCGCCCACCTAGTGCCTTGTAAACCATTTGATGCTGCTGAACGCGGTTTTTACCTTCAAACGCGCTGGAAACAACCTGACAGGCGTAATGGTCACCATCGCCTCGCAAATCCTCAATGGTGATGACAGCATCAGGGAAAGCCGCCTTGATGAGCGCTTCAATTTCGCTTGCTTGCATAGCCATGGTCTATTCCTCTGCTATTCGCCAAAAATTCTATATGCGCATCATATCGGGGATAACCGATTCAAATATTTTTTCTAGCTCTTCTTGAGATATGGCATCATCGGTGCCGAATTTCAATTCACCTGATGTATTTGTTGTGCCAATTTTTTGGGCTGGCACGCCCGCGGCTTTGGCAGCAGCCATAAAGCTGGTGGAGTCATATAGTGCAACAATATAGCGGGCTTGATTTTCACCAAAGGCCCAACCATGGCTGGACGCCGTATCCGGCATGTCAACGTCAACACCAAAAGCTGTGCTCATTGCCATTTCGACAAGCGCAACTGCCAGACCGCCATCACTGATATCATGCGCCGCGCTTACCGCGCCGATATTGATCTGATTGCGCAGAAAATCACCATTTCTGCGTTCGGCATCAAGATCAACCGGTGGTGGTGCGCCATCTTTGCGATTGGCGATATGTCGGGCATAAAGTGACATGCCAAGCCATCCATCGCCATCATTACTATGGCCTAATAAGACAACATCCTGATCGGCGGCGGTAAAGCGGTTACCAATTGCCGTTTCGACATTATCAATGACGCCAACCATGCCGATAACAGGACAAGGCTGAATGGCCATACCGTCAGTTTCATTATAAAGCGACACATTGCCTGATACGACAGGCGTATCAAGGCTTTTTGCGGCTTCGCCCATACCGACAACTGATTGCGCCAGTTGCGCCATGATTTCGGGTTTTTCAGGATTGCCAAAATTCAGATTATTGGTGATGGCAAGGGGCGTTGCACCAACTGCTGTAATGTTACGATAGGCCTCGGCGACAGCTTGCGCGCCGCCTGTTTTTGGGTCGGCCTCGACATAACGTGGTGTGCAATCGGTGGTCACCGCAAGCCCGCGATCGGTGCCGTGAACGCGGATAAGCCCTGCATCACCGCCAGGCCCTGCGATTGTGTCGGCCATGACCTGGCTGTCATATTGCTCGTAAATCCAGCGGCGGCTGGCAAGATCGCTTGTTCCCATAAGCAAGCGCAGAATATCACTAATACGGCCAGTTTTTGCTATGTCGGCAGTCTTGATGACAGGGCGTGGCGAGATTTCGGCCTGCGGGCGGTCATATTCCGGCGCGTCGTCAACTAGCGGGGCAATGGGAATATCACAGGCGGTGCCACCATCTTTCAACAATACAAGACGACCTGTATCAGTGACCTGGCCAATCGGCATGAAATCCAGATCCCATTTGTCGAAAATAGCACGCGCTACCTCCGTTGCGTCAGGTTTCAGTACCATCAGCATACGTTCCTGAGATTCGGACAGCATAAGCTCGTAGGCGCTCATCTGTTCTTCGCGGGCGGGCACAAGATCAAGGTCGATCTCCATACCCAAGCCGCCCTTTGATGCCATTTCAACCGAAGATGAGGTCAGGCCGGCAGCACCCATATCCTGAATAGACAGAACCGAGTCCGATGCCATGAGTTCCAGACATGCTTCCATAAGCAATTTGCCAGTGAAGGGGTCGCCAACCTGAACTGTTGGCCGTTTGGATTCGGTTTCATCGGAAAATTCGGTTGAAGCCATTGTCGCGCCATGAATACCGTCACGGCCTGTTTTTGCGCCAACATAAATAACCGGATTGCCAGCCCCTGTTGCGGCTGATCTGAAAATCCGGTCGCTATTGGCCAGACCAACGGCCATCGCATTGACCAAAATATTACCGTTATAGGACGAGTCGAAATTGACCTCGCCACCAACAGTCGGAATGCCTATGCAATTACCATAGCCGCCAATGCCCGAAACCACTCCGCTTAGCAAATGGCGGGTTTTTTCATGATCTGCCGCGCCAAAACGTAAGGCATTCAGCAAGGCAACAGGGCGTGCGCCCATGGTAAAGACATCACGTAAAATACCGCCAACACCAGTTGCCGCACCCTGATAGGGTTCGATAAAGGATGGATGGTTGTGGCTTTCAATTTTAAAGACCGCTGCCAGCCCGTCACCTATGGCGACAACACCGGCATTTTCGCCCGGCCCTTCGATGACATGCGGCGCATCTACAGGCAGGGTTTTCAGCCAGCGTTTTGACGATTTATACGAACAATGCTCTGACCACATGGCCGAAAAAATACCGAGTTCGCATAAATTTGGCACGCGCCCAAGCCGCTTGTTAATAAGCTGCCATTCATCTTCGGACAGCCCCATAGAGGCGGCATGTTCAAAGGTCATCATGTCAGTATCCGTAGTCATGACGCCAGCGCCTCCAGACATGTTGATAATAGTAATGCGCCATCACTGCCTCCCATGGCAGAGGTCATGGCACGCTCGGGATGCGGCATCATGCCCATCACCCGCCCGTTGGCAGATAAGATGCCCGCAATATCCCGGGCTGCACCATTGGGGTTTGCGGAGCCGTGAATATCGCTTTCAACATAGGTGAGGGCTATCTGGCCATTATCTTCGAGTCTTGTCAGGTCTTCATCGCTGGCAAAATAGTTACCCTCATTATGGGCAACGGGAATGGTAAGTTCGGTACCAACGGCCAGACCAGAGGTGAATGGGGATGCGATGGTTTCACCAACCTTTATGCGTGTATCGCGACAGACATAATTGAGGCCGGCATTGCGCAGTAAAACGCCTGGTAACATGCCGGTTTCGGTTAACACCTGAAATCCGTTACATACACCCAGAACAGCGCCACCGCGTGCGGCATGGTCCATCACCGCATCCATGACAGGCGAGCGCCCCGCCAGCGCGCCACAGCGCAGATAGTCGCCGAACGAAAACCCGCCCGGAATGATAATCAGATCAACCGGATCCAAGGTGGTTTCCTTGTGCCAGACAAGCTGGGGACGGCGACCCGTCAACTGTTCCATAGCAACCATCATGTCGCGGTCACAGTTAGATCCGGGAAAAACGGCGATTACAACGCGCATTGATGACATGCTCATGCTTTCGGCCTATTCCTGTTCCACGATATCAATGACGTAGTCTTCGATAACGGTATTTGACAGCAATGTTTCGCACATGCGCGCCACGCGCTGGCGTAGCCGAGCCGGATCGCTCTCGTCAACATCAAGCGTGATCTGTTTACCAACGCGTACTTCACTTACTTCCTGAAAGCCCAGCCCACGAAGCGAATGCTCAATGGCGCGGCCTTGTGGGTCAAGAACCCCCTGTTTTAGCGATATATTTACAACAACTTGCATCTATCTGCCTTTGGTTGTGATTGATTGGTTGCGTCAAAAATTGTGTGGCCTTATGAATCAATTTTAGCGATATCTGGAATGCGGACATTCAGACGGCGGGCTATTTCCTGATAGGCTTCGATCAAACCGCCAAGGTCACGGCGGAAACGATCCTTATCCATTTTTTCGTTCGTGTGAACATCCCACAAACGGCAATTATCCGGACTGATTTCATCCGCCAGAATGATTTCGATATCACCGTCAATTTCGAGGCGGCCAAATTCCAGCTTGAAATCAATCAGCCTGACGCCAATGGCGTGAAACATGCCGGTCAGGAAATCATTGATACGCAGGGTATCCTCACAGATGGTTTCCAGCTCTTCGGGGGTTGCCCAGCCAAAGGTGAAAATATGCTCGGGCGCGATCACCGGATCACCAAGCGCATCATCCTTTAAACAGAATTCAATCAGCGTCTGAGGTAGCTCTTCGCCTTCTTCCAGACCAAGACGGCCACAGATTGATCCTGCCGCTACATTGCGGACGATCACTTCGATTGGAACGATTTCCAGCTGTCTTATGAGTTGCTCGCGATCATTGATGCGTGCCAGAAAATGCGTTGGAATGCCCATCGCGGCCACGGCCTGCATGATATGTTCGCTGATATAGTTATTGAGCACGCCTTTGCCTTTGATAACGTCTTTCTTCTGTGCGTTATAGGCGGTGGCGTCATCCTTAAAATATTGAATCAATGTGCCGTCATCAGGCCCTTCAAAGATAACCTTTGCCTTGCCCTCATACAGCATATTACGCGTGTTTGATGTGGTCTTTGTCATTGTTATTCCTTAAGTGAACACGCGTTTGAAAATAGTGTCAACATGCTGGAAATGCTGGTCAAGATCGAACAGTGCCTCAAGATCATCCGCCGACAGATATTTGGCGACATCTGCATCAGCTTTCAGCTTATCCAGATAGCTACCACCGTCAGCCCAGATTTGCATCGCATTGCGTTGCACCATCTTATAGGCATCTTCGCGGCTTGCCCCTTTCTGGGTGAGGGCAAGAAGCACCTGCTGTGAATGCACAAGACCGCCAAGCTGATCGAGATTGGCCTGCATATTTTCAGGATAGACCAGCAGGTTTTCCACAACACCAGAGAGACGGTGCAAGGCAAAATCAAGTGCCACGGTGGCATCGGGACCAAATACACGCTCAACTGATGAATGCGAAATATCCCGCTCATGCCAGAGGGCAACATTTTCAAGCGCAGGTGTTACGGCTGCCCGAACGATGCGGGCAATGCCTGTCAGATTTTCAGTCAGAACTGGGTTGCGCTTATGCGGCATTGCCGATGAGCCTTTCTGGCCAGCCGAGAAGAACTCTTCGGCTTCACGAACTTCGGTACGCTGCATATGCCGGATTTCGGTAGCTAGCCGCTCGACCGAACTGGCAATAACGCCCAACACAGCAAAGAACATAGCATGGCGGTCACGAGGAATGACTTGTGTCGAAACAGGTTCGACATGCAACCCCATTTTATCGGCAACATGCTGTTCAACCGATGGGTCAATATGGGCAAAGGTGCCCACCGCGCCAGAAATAGCACAAGTCGCAATTTCTTCCCGCGCCTGTTGTAGTCGCTTATGGCAACGTTTGAATTCGGCATAGAATGTTGCCAGCTTCAAACCAAAGGTTGTCGGTTCAGCGTGAATACCATGGCTTCGCCCAATTGTCGGGGTATATTTATGTTCATTGGCGCGCTTATCAAGCGCATAGAGCAAGCGGTCGATGCCGGAAAGTAACAAGTCAGACGCCCGCGTCATTTGCACGGCAAGTGTTGTATCGAGAACGTCGGATGACGTCATGCCCTGATGCACAAAACGCGCTTCCTCACCAACATATTCGGCAAGATTTGTCAGAAAGGCGATAACATCATGCTTGGTTTCGCGTTCAATTTCGTTAATGCGATCAATATCAAACTGGCCATGCTTCCAGACGGCGGCGGCGGCTGAAGCAGGGATCACCCCTAATTGCGCCTGCGCATCACATGCATGCGCTTCTATCTCAAACCAAATCTGGAATTTACTCTGTTCTGACCATATGGAGGTCATCTCCGGTCGGGAATACCGCGGAATCATTCGTCTAAAACCCTTTGCGTTATATGAAGTGTGGTTGTAACATTGGATATCCAGAAAAGCCAGCCAAGAACCACAATTTGTGGCTATTATTGGTAGGGAAACACAAGATGCTGATACGAAGATTGATTTTTGGTGCATTGATGACAGCGGCACGCAACCCTGCGGTACAGAAAAAAGCAGGTGAGGTGGCGCATAAGGCGCTGGATAATGCGCGGCCTAGTCTGCTGAAAGCGAGCCGCAATGCAGGCGTGATGACGCGGAAAGCGAAGCAGAAAATCAATGATATCACGGGTGGGCGCTAGGCTGAATTTGTCAGCCATGCATAGTCACAGATAACCAAGATTTTTCAAACTAACGCATTCCTTTCCCGCAACGATCAGGTGATCGTGCAATTTAATAGACATGATGCTGAGCGCGTCCTGAATGGCGAGCGTCATGTCAATATCGGCACGTGATGGCTCGGCCTCGCCGCTTGGATGATTATGCAGCAATATTGTCGATTGTGCGTGATGTTTTAACGCAACATTGACCACCTCGCGTACATAGACTGGGGTCTGGTCAACGGTGCCTTTGGACAGGGTTTCCTCGGCGATCAACCTGTTCTGATTATCGAGGCATAGGATGACGAAATGTTCAATTGGCTGATGTGCCAGCCGGTTGATGCAATATTCCTGTACCTGAACCCAGTTGGTTAAAATAGGTTGATTCTGAATGCGCGAATGAGCCAGATGCATAGCGACTGACTCTATCAATTTTATCGTGGCAATATAGGCATCCCCCATATCATCCACAGCGCGCAAGCTATCATGATCAGCCCGCAGGACGCCTGATAATGATTTGAATCTGGCCATGAGACGTTTGGCCAGTGGCTTGGTGTCGCGTCGGGCGTTACCCGCATATAGCAGGACTTCAAGCAATTCCAGTTCGGTCAGACTATCGGCACCTTTATCAAGAATGCGCGCGCGCATTCGTTTACGGTGACCGGCCTTGCCAAAGTCACTATCATCATTTGTTTTGTCATGTGTGTCTGTATTGCCCATATACATAGGCATAATACAAAAGAGCTAAAAAACCGTTAATTTAGCCATTATAAGGTGGCAAAGAATATCCCGCTGGTGACAGGGTGAAGATTTCAGCCCCATCTTCGGTGATACCGATTGAATGCTCGAATTGTGCCGACAGGCTTTTGTCGCGTGTAACAGCTGTCCATCCGTCATTCAGGATTTTGGTGTCATGCCTGCCAGCGTTAATCATGGGTTCGATTGTAAAAATCATGCCGGGTGTCAATGTCATGCCTGTCTTTGGCTCGCCAAAGTGTAAAACTGTGGGCGATGTATGAAAAACCTGACCAAGGCCATGACCGGTAAAATCACGCACCACAGAAAACCGCAAACCTTCAGCATATGATTGTATGGCGTGCCCAATATCACCAAGCGTGTTGCCCGGCCGCGCGGCTTCGATCCCGCGCATCAAACATTCATAGGTAACTTCTGTCAGGCGTTTAGCCTTAACCGACGGTGTCCCAACGTAGAACATACGGGATGTGTCACCATACCAGCCATCTAGAATAACGGTGATGTCAATATTCAGAATATCTCCATCGATCAGTTTTTTTTCACCCGGAATGCCATGACAAACAACATGGTTTAGGGAAATACAGGTGGATTTGGGAAACCCTTTGTAATTCAGGGGTGCCGGAACAGCGTTGTTGGCAATGATGTAGTCGTGGCAGATTTTATCGAGTTCGCCTGTGGTGATGCCGGCAGTCACATGCGGGGTAATCATATCAAGCACACTTGCGGCGAGACGGCCTGCGTCACGCATTTTGGCAAAGCCTTCCTCGCCATGTTGGATTACCGTTTCGGTACGCATGCGTTTATCTCTCCAGATTGTCACAACGCTATTAAAAAACTTCCCATGCTCTTAAACCCGTTTTATCACAATGCCAAGCCTGAAATAGCGTCTGCTAGCATGGTTACAATAAGCATCAGGCTCTAATTTTGATCTGCAATTTGGTTCAAAATTATGTATAAAGACCGGGGGGAATATTTAGCCATTACCTTTATGTTTTAATCTGGAAAATAAAATGTCAAACCCAACCGCTGCCATCATCGTCATTGGTGATGAAATTCTTTCCGGCCGTACCAAAGACAAAAATATAGGATGGCTTGCCGAGCAGTTGTTTTCTCAAGGCATTGATTTATGCGAAGCGCGCGTTATTCCCGATATTCGCCAGACCATAATCGATACAGTGCAGCACCTGTCTTCAGCATATGATCTGGTTTTTACCAGTGGAGGTATAGGCCCAACGCATGATGATATAACCACCGAAGCGATTGCCGCTGCTTTTGACAAGCCTGTGATACGTCATCCTGATGCTGAAGCTGTCCTGCTAAAGCATTATGCCGATACCGATCTGGAATTTAACGCTGCACGTCAGAAAATGGCGGACATTCCGTTGGATGCTGACCTTATTGATAATCCATTAAGTGCTGCCCCCGGTTTTGTTCTGCATAATGTGCATGTGCTACCCGGTGTGCCATCGATTTTGCAAGCCATGTTTGAAGGTATGCGTTCGAAATTACCCGGTGGCGTGATGATGACACGCATAACGGTTCAATGTCGTTCAGGCGAGGGCAATATAGCGACCATCATTGAGCGTGTTCAGCGTGAATATGAAGGCATTAGTGTGGGAAGTTATCCCTGGTTTAAGCCGGGTAATTTTGGCACTGCCGTTGTTGTTAGCGGGCTTGATGCGCTTATTGCGGCGCAAGCGGCTGAGGATATAGCCGCCGCGGCATCGGAAATGGGGATTGTGGCGCATATTGTCATGTCAGGCGATACGGCCTGAACAGGGATTAATCCCAAGGTGATTTTTTATCAGAAGGGCGCTTGAAGCCAGGAACCGAGCCAGATTTTTTTGGTTTAGGTGATGCTGGCGAGAGAATGCGAGAACCGAGGGGGTCACGGCGATAGCGTTGCTTGGCTTCGCTTTTGATTGTGGCAAAAGAAATTGGTTCACCGCTCCATTTTTGTGGTGGCAAAGCGCGATCAAACAAGGTGACATGGCGATGTTTGAAAAAGGGTATTAGTGCCATGCCTGCCAGAAATCCGCCAATATGCGCCATATAGGCTACGCCGCCTCCATTCCCTGCCAGTGCCTGTGGGACGGCAACGAACTGTCCGGCAATCCAAACGCCAAGTACCAGCCAAGCTGGCAGATTTATAAAGCGAATAAAGATAAAAATTACCATGAGGGTTCGTACCGCTGCCTTGGGGTGCAACATGATATATGCGCCAAGAATGCCAGCTATACCGCCTGATGCGCCAATCATTGGTATTGTCGACTCGGGGGCTATGATCCCTTGAGCAAATGCAGCAGCAATGCCGCATAGGGCATAAAAGACGATGAATTTTACAGGCCCCATTGCGTCTTCGACATTATCGCCAAATATCCAGAGATACAGCATATTGCCGCCAATATGCATCCAGCCTCCATGCAGAAACATTGACGTGAAAATTGTCATCCATGCGGGAACCAGCACCATATCAGCGGGAAGTGTTGTGTCACTGAGAACGAGGGCTGGCACAAAACCGAACTGATACAAGCTATGGTTAGCGGCTATTTCGGTAAGTGAGAGTTGCCAAAAAAATCCCAAGACACATAATATCAATATAGCCCAAGACACAAATGGGCGACGGCCAGTCGGATTATTGTCAAATAGAGGGAAGAAGAACATTTAATATGCCTATAATGGCGATTAGAGGTCGAAATGCTAGCTTTAGATATGGTGGCAGGCAATGAATTTGTAAATAAACATCAAAAGCTACGCTTGCCATATTTTTGATATATTTATCTGTCAATAATGACAAAGTGTTTATACAGGCCTGTCGATGTTAGGAGATTGGTATGCGAATAACAGTCTTAATTGATAAATTTGGATCATACCTTTTAGGATTTATGGCCTTATGGCTGTTTGTGGGCACGGCGCAGGCACAGGTTACCGTGTATCTTGAAGATGATCTAAAAGTTACCTTTTCATCAGGTTCATTCGACAATCGTAACTTAAATGGCGAGATGCAGGATGTCGCGATTTTTATCGATGACTATCGATTGCTGACAGCTGATGAGGTGGAGGTCGAGACATCCGGCGAACCGGATACCGCGGATCACGTTATCAAACTGTTACGTATGAAAAATGTTTTTTTCGATGACCTGCCTCTGAGTATCAAAACCATAAATATCCAAGATATGGCGTCGGCGGCTTTTTCAGATTTTTCCGAGCAGTCTGCTCATATGAACGCTATCACCGATACATCGAATGTTGCCCTGACCGGCGTCGCCTATTCGGCAGATGGTGTATCGATGACGATTGATCGCATTACCAGCTTGCCGTTCAAATTTGGCGCTTTGACGAATGGCGATCCATTTATCACGAAGCTAGGTATGCAAATCGAAAACATGATTGTGACACCGTTGCAAAATAGGGGGTCTTTTGCACATTTTATTTCAGCAACAGGCGAGCCAAACCTGACGCTCAATATGACCCAGACGCAGGTAAATGAAGTCAGCAAAGGTGTTGTGTCCAGCGATCTGATTGTGAAAACGGCAATGAATGGTATCGGTAATCTTGATGCCCAGCTTGGCCTGCAAATGTCACTGGATAGCTACAATAAAATATTTATGTCCGACTCCTATGAACTTGAACCAGATGAAATTGATGATGTTGCGCTTGATGATATGTCGATTTTATTTGTCGATTATGGGGCGGTTAATGCCGCGCTTCATGTGTCAGCGATCGAACAGAATGTCGATTATACCGTGGCACGTGACCAGACCATCATGGCGTTAAGGGTTGCCTTAGGCAGTTTTCTGCCCAATAGCAGTATGGATTTAATGCCGCCACTGGAGAATTTTATCATAGATGGTGGAGAATTACGCCTCAGCGCCGTGCCAGCAAAACCTTTTCCCTTTGTTAACATTATGCAATATATGTTTGCACCTGATGCGGCGATTAAAGAGCTGAATTTGCAGCTGAAGCAGACACCTCACAATCTGACCGATAGCAAAGCGGTGTTGCAAAAGACCACATCAATTGTCAGGTAAGCCAGATTTTCAGATTATGGTACGAGCGGGGGGACTTGAACCCCCACGGCCTAAGGCCCACGGATTTTAAGTCCGTTATGTCTACCATTCCATCACGCTCGCATCACTTGCCGCGCTTGGCTGGCGGCAAGTCGCTATGTGATAACGTCAGTTGCGAAATGATGCAAAGAAAACCGACACATCTGAACAAATTTCCTGAACCAGTGTGTGATATGGGGGTTGCTGAAACCCTATGGACAATATTTGCTAATCGGATTTAGGATTCAGCTTTAGAGACTGAATATATTTTTTCAGTTGAAAAGGAGGGGAAATGGACAAGCTTATATGTGACGAGTGTGGCACAAGCTTTAATTGTGGCGCACCTCCGGGTAAGGATCATTGCTGGTGTATGGAACTGCCGAATTTGCGCCAAAATTTCGATTTGGCCGGAAAATGCGTCTGTCCCGATTGCATGACACTTGGCCAAGCCAAGGATTTTACCAAAGCGCGCAAGGCCAGAAGAAGCCAGCGTGATAATTCGGCTGTCAAAGTGACGCGGGGCTAGGACTGGCTGAGGCTTTTTTAAGTTGAAAATTGTATTTTCGGGCGTGCTAAGCACGGTGTTTTGATTTTGTCTTGCCGCCCAGCATCGAAAAGCGGTGCAGAAAAGCGGCACTGGCATCATTGGCTGACTGCGGTCGGAGTTTTATGTCAACAATGCCGCGTGGTTTTACCAGAATTTTTGCCGCATCCTGATCGCTAAAACCCGCCAGCTGTGTAGCTTCAAGCCATGCGGCCATACGATCGGCGCGCTTGATTGATCGTTCAACATGTTCGGGCAATGTGGGGGGCAGGCCAAAGCGGATATGTACGGCTTTTTCAAGACGGTCTTCAATATCGCGGTAAATACCGCCAAGCACATATTTGAATGGCGTAATCATGTCACCAATAACATATTCAGGCGCATCATGCAGCAAGGCGGCTAGCTGCCATTTTTGCTCAAGTTTTGGTGCGTTGTGGCGGAGTAGACGCTCTACAAGCACTGAATGCTGGGCAACCGAAAATAAATGTTTGCCTTTGGTCTGGCCGTTCCAGCGGCTAACGCGTGCGAGACCATGTGCGATATCCTCGATCTCAATATCCATTGGCGAGGGGTTTAAAATATCAAGATGGCGACCACTTAGCATACGTTGCCATGCACGAGGTTCTAGAGCGGGCGTTGAAAGGGATTCTGTTTTAGGCATGATTTATCTTGCCGATGCGCTGATGATTTTTCAAGCGCATGTTTATCGTTGTATTGGCCTTTGTGCTGTATTGTTGTATTGATTTGCAGTTGTTTTTAATACCAAAGGCCATTTATGGATTTTTTCGAGACACAAGAACGATATCGGCGTCAGGAAATGCGCGGCTGGATTCTGTTTCTGGCGCGTGTTTTGATTGTCGGTGGTGTGCTCTGGATTGGCTGGCTATGGGGACATGCCGAGCAGACAAGTCTGCAAGCCGAAGCCGATATGGTTATCTATGAAAATAACCAGCGTATTGATGCTCTAACCACTCAGGTACAGGATCTTGAGCGCATTATCGCGGAAAATAACGCCAAAAAGAAAACCTCTGATCTTATTGGCGGTAATCAGGCTGAACTGCGAGCGATCATTACAAAGCAAATTGCCCGAGGTGTTACGCCTGAACAGATAATGTCGTCACTTAAAAGTCTGGGTAAGCCGATAAACTGCCGTGAAGTTGCAAGGCATGACATAGCGGTTGCCACACCGCTTTATGCCGGCCCTGAGTCCAAGCTTGAATTATTCAGTGGTGGCTTAAATTTGTTTGTTGAGGGACATGCTGGCAAAAAATCTGAACGTGAAACACCATGGTTTAATCCAGCATCACCTGTTCGCATCAGGCATGCCTTCTTAAATGGCCAGAAAATTATCGAGGGCGTTTTGCCGATTGAGACTGTGATCCCAGCTGAGGAATGGGTGCTGAAACTGAATTATGTCAAAGCAGATTTGCGTGGCTATGTCACGGCTATCGTTTCAAGCTGCGTATTGCGATAATGTTAAGTCGTCGTTGTCGGACGCGTCATTTCAAACAATTCAGTGACCTTTGCATAATCCTTATAGCCCAGCCTTGCCAGTGGCTGAAACAGCGTGTTGTCAATCTTGCCGTCAACGATAACGTTATCATCTATATAGATGCCTGTGACACGGCCAATCACCATCGAACATGGATGCGCGCCTTCATCGGCTGGCAAGACGATGGTTTGCCAATGTGTGCATTCCAGTGCGGCAGGTGCATTCGCCACGCGCGGAACGTTGATGGTTTCACCATCGACCATGCCCAGATTGGCTAACTCAAACTCGTTAGACCCATAGGCATAGCTTCCAGACGTGATGTTCATGGCATCGCCATGTGCTGCCCCTACGATATTGACAGTGAATTCACCGGTCTCTCTGACATTACGCAACGAGTCCTTATCCGAACCATCCGGATTTGATCCAGCAGAAAACATCACCATTGGTGGTAATTCGGCGATAGCGTTAAAAAAACTATAGGGTGCAAGATTAAGGCTTTTATCGCTACCGCGGCTCGCAATCCACCCTATAGGTCGAGGTGCCACAATGGCTTTTAGCGGATTATAAGCTAGACCAGCGTCTTTATGTGTTCCGGGGGTAAAAAACATGTTTTTCTCACAATTCCTATTCAGCTTGGTTTGATATTAACCTTATATATGGCTACATCTAATGTCTGCTAGCCTTTTATATCTACATTACCGTATCTAAGTTTCTCAGTACTTTATGTTTTAATCCGAACATCCTAATCAATAAGGAAGAATTTGATGATTGATCTATATTTTTGGCCGACCCCAAATGGACAAAAAATTTCGATAGCGCTGGAAGAGCTTGGTTTGCCGTATAAGCTTCGCATGATCAATATTAATGAAAACGAGCAATTTGCGCCTGATTTTCTGGCGATGTCGCCAAATAACCGGATACCCGCTATTGTCGATCATGATGGTGTTGATGGCGCTGTCAGCCTGTTTGAGTCAGGCGCGATCCTCCATTATCTTGCAAACAAAACCGGTGCTCTGATCCCTGAAGATGCGCATGGCCAGAAAACAGTTATGGAATGGCTTATGTGGCAGATGGGTGGCTTTGGTCCCATGCTGGGTCAAGCGCATCATTTTAATTTTTATGCCAAAGAAAAATTACCCTATGCGATCAAACGCTATAGTGCCGAGGCGAACCGTCTTTATGGCGTTCTTGATAACCAGCTGGCAGGCAAGAATTTTGTTGCGGGTGACGAATTATCGATTGCCGATATAGCAATTTTCCCCTGGACGCGGACACATGCACGTCAAAATGTTGAGATTGAAAACTATCCCAATGTGGCGGCGTGGCGTATTCGCATGATCGAACGCCCGGCCGTTTTGCGAGGTATGCAGGCTGGCGCAGGATTGCGTGAGGAAATCAAGGGTATGGATGACGCTGAATGGCGGGCTGCTTTTGGCGCTTAAGAATAACCCGTTATCATGACGGTGTTTGCTGTCCGTCGAATTTTAATGTGCAGGCACCAGTAAAAACCTGAACAAACAGCGATTCTTTGCATAATGTCCATTTTGGATCAGGTTGCCCTGACTCACTTCGCCAGATTGTTGCAATTGAAAGCACTGCCAGCAAAGCAGCAAAAATCCACATATTTCGGCTCATTTGCAGTTCCTTTCATTTCTCCCAAACGGTTCGCAGATAGTCTGGCTTACCATTCGATAATATGATTCGGCAATTCGGTTTCGGGCACATCCTTTTCGGTATAGATGCGTCCGGCTACCGCATTGCCCGATGCGCGGGTGCTGTTTTTATCACCACTTATCAGTGGATGCCATTCGGGCAGGTCTTGGTTTTCATATATCAGGCGATAGGCACAGGTGGTCGGCATCCATTTTAAATCGGCTAGTTTATCCGGTGTTAGAATAACACAATCAGGTACGATCTGTTTTCGATTGCTATAATCCGTGCATAAACAAGTGTCACAATTCAGCAATTTGCATCCTACATCGGTGTAATATATGTCACCGCTATCAATGTCTTCAAGTTTGAGCACGCAACATTTTCCACAACCATCACATAACGATTCCCACTCTTCGGTAGACATTTCATCTAGTTTTTTATGTTTCCAAAAGGTGGTGTTTTGCACAATATATCTCGGTATATCTTTTGTTGTTTCGTGATGTAGTTTCGCGCTAGCGGCACAGCCGTATGATCGCGGGCTAGCAGAAACTGGAATACCATACCTTCTTGCACACGGAAAAAATATTCACAACCTGCCAGATAAAAATTCCACATGCGAATGAAGCGGTCATCATACTCGCTTCGAATAGCATCAATGTTATCATGAAATCTTAGCCGCCAATGGCGCAACGTTTCCGCGTAATGATCACGCATAATTTCGACATCAATTATTTTCAAACCCTTCTTAGATACGCTTTTTACGATCTGTTCAAGTGAAGGTAAGTAGCCACCGGGAAAAATATATTTTGCCAGCCAGCGGTTGCAGGGATGTGGATCCCTATAGACCCCTATTGAATGAATCAAGGCAACGCCCTTTGGTTTAAGTATGTCGCTGACTGTTCTGAAATAGGTGTCATAGTTTCGGGGGCCTACATGCTCAAGCATGCCAACCGAAACAATACGATCAAATTTGCCAGTTTGATGACGATAGTCCCGCAGGTGAAATTCAAGCTGATTCTGTCTGCCGCTTGATGCACAATTCTTATTGGCAAAGTCAAGCTGGCGTTCGGATAGGGTGATACCAGTTATATGCGTTTCGGGCGCACAATCGATCAGTGCGTTTGCCAGTCCACCCCAGCCGCATCCAATATCCAGAATTTGCTGGTGGGGCTGTAAATTTAGTTTGGCGGCAATCCGTGCCAGCTTATTGATCTGTGCTTGATCTATTGTTGAAGTGCTATCATCAAAATAAGCGCATGAATATTGTCGCCGTTGATCCAGAAAACTTTCAAAAAGAGCATCTTTCAGATCGTAATGATGGGCGACATTATGCTTTGATGCCCGCAACAGATTGCTGTGCCGCAGAAAAGCAAACTGATTACTGATAGCGAGGCTTAAGCGTCTAGTCCAATGTGTCATCCAGTGTCTGTGATTAGCCATCAGAAACAGCATTAGCGCGTCCAGATCATCATTTTCGATGATAAGGTCACCATTCATGTAGGCTTCGCCGATAGCCAAATCAGGGCGCATAACGATTTCACGAAAAACACGACTTGAGCGCAACGTGACCTTTACGTCTGGGCCATCATTGTTCCCAGAACATGTAATTGGTTTCCTGTCAGCAATCTTTATTGTGATTGTGCCGACATTCACAAATTGTCTAAAAACGGACAACGTAATCCGGTCAAGCATGTTTCAGCCCTCATGTTAGTTACGTTCCGGTAGTTTATCCAATCATGTATAATAAATAGTTAACTCCAATCACGAAATTTTAGCCTATATTAAGCAACTGTTTCTCGATTACTTGCATGCTGGTTTGTATGGCCGAAAATCTACATATGCATGATGGTGCAGATTACCGTCTGGCCGAAGCCGCGATTAGCTGGCGCGATGATGTTCTGCGTGCCGATAGCTATGATGATGTCTATTTCTCAGTTGAGGGTGGGCTGGCAGAAAGCCGACATGTATTTTTGGGTGGCAATGATCTACCTTTCCGGTTTCAAAACATATCGCAATTTACCATTGCCGAAACTGGTTTTGGCACAGGCTTGAACCTATTGGCGATAATGGCCGAGATGGATAAATTCCCCACGCTTCAGCTTGATTATATTTCACTTGAAGCCTGTCCGCTGCGTCTGGAAGATCT
>JBMZPN010000016.1:0-19070 GCA_049620845.1 Puniceispirillum sp. (SeqCode) | reverse complement strand
ACCAAAAATCAGCTTGGTATTGTCCTGAATGGCGGCTTTGATAGCGTCGGGATCGCATGGATCAACAAAGCTGGTGGTGATACCAAAACGTGGCAGGGTGTTTTCCATCAGATTGATATTCGCGCCATACATGCGTGATGATGAAACGATGTGATCGCCCTGTGAACAAATGGTCATCAAAGCTGTTGAAAGTGCTGCCATGCCAGAGGCCGTCGCCGTGGCGGCAACAGCCCCTTCAAGGGCAGCAACACGCTGTTCAAGAACCGCAACAGTCGGGTTGGAAATGCGGCTATAAAGATGCCCGCCAATTTCCATATTATAGAGCGCGGCAGCATGATCGCTGTCCTTGAAAACATAGGATGTGGTCTGATGAATAGGAACGGCACGCGACCCATATGTTTCATCGGGTACATGTCCGGCATGCAGGCTCAAAGTATCGAATTTATAGTCGCCACTCATAGGATCACCTTTGGCTAAAACACAGGCTTCTTTTTGCCCTGTTCGATAAGCCAAGTCAATAAAGCGGACAGCCAGCCCAGATCAGTAATTTCAGCTAAGACTGAAATAGCCGATATTGTCATTGCCCAGCGCATAGTCCATCTGACCGTTATTGAGCAGGTGATTGAGATGCGCACGGGCTTCACAGCTGGCGAAAAACACTTCATGGTCGGTCAGTTCAAACGGAAACAGATGGTCACTGGCCATTTTGGTTGATAGTGGTGCGGTTTTAGCGGCGTCCATTAGCTGCGCCAATCGTTGCTGATGATGCGCTATCAGGGCGGCGGCGCGTATGCCGCCTCCATAATACGGCCAGTCATGTCCGGAAATAACCAGCCAGTCATTATCCAGTGAACACATATCATCCAGATAGGTGAAATAGTCTGCCAGCACATCAGCATTAATGTTGCGCAAAGGTGCCGAAACATTTGGCGAGATACGCGGTAGCAGGAAATCTATGCCAAGATATAATTTACGTGCATGCTCGCTAAAGCTCATATGGCCTGGTGAATGTCCACCGTCAAAGCGTATCTGCCAGTTACCGGCGACGGTTTTTATTTCATGTCCAGCCTCTAAAATGGTGACATCTGGCAGTTCGCCAACAAGTGACCTATAGAAATTGCCAGATGTCTTGGTGCGCTCAATGACATCTTCAGGCAGGCCAAATTCAGAATAAATTTTGCCAGCCAATGTTTCATAATCGGCATTGGTCATATCAAGTGCCCAGCGCATCATCTCATGCTCGATGGCGCCGGTCATGATAGGCGCGCCTGTCAGTTTTGATAATTGTCCCGCATAGCCAACATGATCGGCATGGTAATGGGTGACCAGAATACCGGCAATCGGTTTGCCCGCGAGCGGGCCATCAAGCATGGGCGGCCATTGCACCGCATTGCTATCAGCCTTTATGCCACAATCGATCAAAAGCCAGCCATCGGCAGTATCCAGCGCATAAAGATTAATGTGATTCAAACGGAAGGGCAGGCTGAAACGAAACCAGTATAGATCGTCAGCAAGCGCGACCATATGGCCGGGCTGAGGCACATCGATATCCAGCGGTTGCATGGCGGTGAGTTGTTTGGTCATGATATCTCTTGTGCTTCGGGTGTCTGAAAGCCGGTTTGCCGCCATGCTTCATACAGGGTGATCGATACGGCGTTGCTAAGATTAAGACTGCGGTTGCCCGGCAACATCGGCAAAGACAGTTTCTGATGATCAGCAAGAACTGTGTGAATGCTGTCTGGCAGGCCTGTTGTCTCGGCACCAAACAGGAATACATCACCTGCCGCAAAGGTGGTGTCATGCACAATTCCTGTGCCGAATTTGGTGATTGCAAACAGCCGTTGCGCATTTATCGACATGCCCAGAACATCAAGGCACGTATCCAGATTGTCATGTTGCTGCACGCGTGCCAGTTCATGATAATCAAGCCCCGCGCGGCGGCATGACTTTTCATCAAGCGAGAAGCCAAGCGGTTTTATCAGATGCAAACGTGCGCCCGTATTCGCACATAGCCGGATGATATTGCCCGTATTTGGCGGTATCTGCGGCGTAAACAGGATAATATCAAACATGAGGGACTATAATCCGTTGCACCAGACGCTAATTATCAATGGACGCCCGCGCTGTGCGGATAGCATCGCGAATAATGTCCGCATCGCCGATATGGTTCATCATCACCAGAATAAGCGCGGCGTTAAGCTGGCTGCTTTTCTCGGCAGACAGGCCAGAATGGGCGTCTAGCAATTCGTTATAAAGCGCATCGCTTTCGGAACCAAGATTGAAGTCTGTTTTCATATTCATAGGCCTCTCCTATGCTGCTGATTGACCACATGCATGCGCCAATGCGGCAGAAATATCTTCGGTGGTCACTTTGTCTGAAGGCCAGCGCGCGGCAACATGCTGATCCGGCCGGATCAGATAGACGCCCGCGCCATATCTTTTGGTCACCAGACCTTCAATGTCAATAAAATCGCCATCCGCATCAATATGGATGCAGTCAAGATTATCTGGCACATCGCAAGGCATATTGCCAATCACCAAAAGCGAAAATCCGCTTCCCAGTTGCTTCATTAACCAGACATGATCACCATCTTTAGTCTTGAGGGGCGCATCCATACAGGGCGCGCCCAATGTCATGGCAACGTCAAAGTCGTCATCAGCCTTATATGTCAGGCTACTATGGCCAAGCTGGCATGGTAATGACAAGCGCCCCGCATTCACAAGCCGGCGGGCAAAAGGTGCATTCACGCTTAATCCCAGAACCGCATTGCGAAAGGCCATTTCGACCTCACCATCAGGTGACATGAAACGTGATGTCCAGCTGGAATTGCGGATATTTTCATCAGCGCCAAAAACGCGTTCTTCATTATAGCTTTCAAGCAGGTTTGGATTTGCCTGTCCGGTGATCACCGCCGCCAGCTTCCAGCCCAGATTGTCGATATCATGGATACCGCCATTACCGCCGCGTGCACCAAAGGGTGAGACGACATGCGCCGAGTCGCCTACAAAAATGACACGGTTATGGATGAAACGGTCAATCCGCCGACAGTTGAAATCATAGATGCTGACCCAATCCAGTTTGAAAGGGCGACCACCAACGATCTTTTCAATACGCGGGATCACATTTTCAGGTTTCTTTTCTTCATCCGGATCCGCATCGGCGCCAAGCTGTAAATCAATCCGGTAAATATTGTCCGGTTGTTTATGAAGCAAGGCTGACTGGCCTTTATGAAAAGTCGGGGTAAACCAGAACCAGCGTTCAGATGGAAAATCAGCTTCCATTTCGACATCGGCAATCAGAAAGCGTTCGTCAAAATGCCGTCCGCCAAAATCAAGGCCAAATTGTTTGCGCAGTGGGCTATTTGCCCCGTCACAGGCCAGTAGATAGGCACCGCGTATATCATAGACACCATCAGGGGTTTGTATCGTTGCGGTAACGCTGTCATCATCCTGTGTGACCGACATGACCTTATTCTTGAAGCGTAAATTGATCAGTTCGGAGAAATCAGCACATCGTTCGACCAGAAACTGCTCGACATAATATTGTTGCAGATTGATGAAAGCTGGAAATTTATGGCCATCTTCGGGCAATAAATCGAATGTGTAAATTTCGTCATCACCGCGATAAACCCGCCCTAACTTCCACGTGACGCCTTTGGCCAGCATCCGGTCCGCCACGCCAAGCCGGTCAAAAATTTCGAGTGACCGTTTGGCCCAGCATATTGCCCGACTTCCAACCGAAACAACATTATTGTCATCCAGAACGATACTGGCGATGCCTTTGGTAGCCAGGTCAATCGCTGCCGCCAGTCCAATTGGACCCGCCCCAACAATCAGAACAGGCGCATCGGATGCCGCTTCGCCTGATAATTCGGGCGGAGTATGGTAGGGAAATGGTTCATAAGCATAGCGTGCCATAACAATCTCACATTCTTCGACTTCCACATCAACCTTGTAAGGCGTTCCACATATCCAGATCACGTTCGGCTGTCCAGATGCGCGGGGTATCGATACCTTTAGCCTCGTCAAAAGCCCGCGCTACATTAAAGGGCAGGCAATGCTCATATATCGCATAGTCAGCGAATTTCGGATCACAGACTTCGCGCACGGCGTCCCATGCCTCTTTCAATGTGCCACCTCGGGCAGCTACCATGGCCGCCGGACGATAGGTGCTCATCACAAAGTCGCGGGTGTTTTCAATCGCCGCCGTGACCATTTTATCACCGACCAGCGCATCGCCGCGTCCTGGCGCAATAGCGCTTGGGGCAAAAGCGGCAATATTGTCTAATGTATTGCCCCAGTCATTGAAATGTCCATCACCGCAATAACAGGCGGAATGATATTCGACAATATCGCCGGTGAACATCACCTGTTCGTCTGGCACAAAAGCCACAATATCACCAGCTGTATGTGCACGACCAAGATGCATTAGGTCAATCTGCCGATTGCCAAGATGAATGGTCATTTTCTTGCTAAAGGTCTGCGTTGGCCAGGTCAGACCGGGAATTGACTCATGTCCTTCAAACAGACGCGGGAAGCGGCCAAATTCGCTATCCCAGTCTTCTTGTCCGCGTTCATGTATCATCGCGCGGCATGTATCCGATGCGATGATTTCCGACGCGTCATAGGCCGAAGCCCCCAATACACGAACCGCATGATAATGCGACAGCACCACATGTTTAATCGGCTTATCAGTGACACCGCGTATTTTCTCGACGACTTTGTTGGCAAGGCGCGGGGTTGCCTGTGCGTCGATAATCATGACGCTGTCATCACCGATTATAACACCGGAATTTGGGTCGCCTTCAGCCGTGAAGGCCCATAAATCGCGTCCAATTTCGGTGAAACTGATCTTCTTTTCGGCCATATCGCCTTGTGATGCAAATGCCTTAGCCATTATATGCCTCTACTATCTGTTCGATCCGGCCAAAGATGCTGGCGCCGTCATCATCATGCATTTCAATGCCGACTTTGTCACCGAATTGCATAAATGACGTTGACGGTGCGCCATCCCTGATTGTTTCGACCATACGGATTTCGGCAAGACAGGAATAGCCACGCCCGCCATCGGCAACGGGTCTGCCTGGGCCACCATCTTCATCGCGGTTGGAAATAGTCCCCGATCCGATGATGGCACCAGCGCGTAAATTACGTGATTTGGTGGCATGGGCAATTAGTTCGGCAAAGGAAAAGGTCATGTCGGTACCGGCATCTGCCCGGCCAAGTGGTGTATCATTCAGATCGACTTCCATGATCCGGTGAAGTTTGTTGTCGACCCATGCTGTACCAAGCTCGTCTGGCGTCACGGCAACCGGTGAAAAAGTTGTAGCCGGTTTGGACTGAAAAAATCCGAATCCTTTTGCCAGTTCGCCTTTGATAAGGTGGCGCAAAGATACGTCATTGACCAGCATGATAAGTTTGATATGCGCACCGGCATCAGCAACCGATACACCCATGGGCACATCATCGGTAATGATTGCGACTTCGGCTTCCATATCGATGCCCCATGCCGCGTCGGGAATGACAATCGGCGCATGTGGTGGGGTGAAATCATCGGAACCACCCTGATACATCAAAGGGTCTGTCCAGAAGCTTTCGGGCACTTCGGCACCGCGTGCTTTGCGCACAAGTTGAACATGATTGACATAGGCTGATCCGTCCGCCCATTGATAGGCGCGTGGCAAGGGGGAATGCGTGCTGGCAGGATTGAAATCCTGACAGGCAACCGATCCGGATTGTACGTCGCTAAAAAGCGCTTCGAGCAAAGGTGCACATCTATCCCATTCATCAAGCGCTGCCTGCATTGTCGGGGCAATTTCGCTGGCATGGCAATAACGGGTCAAATCACGTGATACGACAATAAGGCTTCCGTCGCGGGTTCCATCATTCAGGCTGGCAAGTTTCATGATCTATCTCATATCTTGGTTACTGTTATTTTTTGCCGGTAAATTTTTTCTCAAGCCCCTGCCAGCAATCTATGTAGTCTGTCTGTAATGTCGATGATTCGGCAGCAAAGCGCGTTACATGCTGGGGAAATCGGCTTTCAAACATAAAGGCCATGGTGTCGGTCATCTTGACTGGTTTTAGTTCGCTTGTTGATGCTTTTTCAAAGGCATCAAGATCGGGGCCATGTGGCAACATCATATTATGCAGGCTGACGCCGCCGGGGATAAAACCCTCCTCCTTGGCATCGTACTTTCCCTTAATAAGCCCCATGAATTCGGACATGATATTGCGGTGATACCAGGGTGGTCTGAAGGTGTTTTCGGCAACTGACCAGCGTTCGGGGAAAATGACGAAATCGATATTCGCCGTACCCGCGGTTTCCGATGGCGCGGTTAAAACCGTGAAAATTGAGGGATCGGGGTGATCAAAGCTAATCGCGCCGACAGGTGAAAAGGTCGATAAATCGTAACAGTAAGGTACATAATTGCCATGCCATGCAACCACATCAAGTGGGCTATGCCCCAGCGTTGTGTGGTGAAAGCCGCCGCACCATTTCACAATTAGCTCATGCGGTTCATCACTGTCTTCATAGGCGGCAACAGGTGTTTTGAAATCACGCGGATTGGCAAGGCAGTTTGCCCCGATGGGGCCACGATCTGGCAAGGTAAATTTTGCCCCGTAATTTTCACAGACATATCCCCGCGCTTCCCCCTGTGTTTCATTGCTACCAAGCTGGATTTTGACCATCATCCCGCGGGGCAGAACAGCGATATGCCCCGGGTCGATTGTCATCTGGCCAAGTTCGGTATGCAGAATCAAACTGCCTAGCTGGGGCACAAACAGCATTTCGGCATCGGCATTCAGAAATACCGATTTGTCCATGTCGCGGTTACATACATATATATGTGTGGCCATGCCTGAATGCTGGGTGCAGTCACCGGTGATGGTGATCGTGCGCATGCCCGCGACAAAGTCGGTGCCGTCTTTCGGTATATCTACCGGATCCCAGCGATATTGCCCCAGCGGCAGATCATGCGTCTCGCCAGCAGGGGCGGTTTTCCACAGAGGATAGTCAGCTTTCGCAAAGCGCCCCGAATGGCGTACCGATGGGCGGATCCGGTATAACCAAGACCGTTCGTTGGTTGCGCGGGGTGCCGTGAAAGGTGATCCGCTGAGCTGTTCGGCATATAGACCATAAGGGCATTGTTGCGGTGAATTGCGGCCTTGAGGCAACGCATCGGGCAACGCTTCACTTTCGAAATCATTGCCAAAGCCTGGCATCATTCTGTTGCTCATATGGTCATTCCTCATTTGCCGGCACATATGGTGCTTCTACTTTGATATGGGATTTATGCTACACCGCCTATCCGACTTTTCAAAGCTGAAGAATTGGCGATTCTTGAACCGCTTGTTAAGGCAGGGCACGAACCGCAGGCGGTGTTACTTGCGGCACGCACCAAATATCAGCAGGCAGCCGGCACGATTGAACTATCAACATTGAGCGCAAATGCACGGCGGTCTGATCTTGCAGGCAAGAAACGTGAGATGGAATCAATCATTACTAATTTCAAAGCCGATGCCGCGGGTAAACTGGCGGAAACGCAAATCAAGACAATGCAATTCAAAGCGCGTCAGGATGCCCTCGAAGGCAAGGTGCGCCATGCGGATATACGCGCACCATTATCGGGCATTGTTTCGGCCGTTTATGTCAAAACGATTGGTGCGGTTGTGCAGGCGGGTACGGTACTTGTCGATATTGTCCCATCCGTATCAGGCTATCTGGTCAGGGCACAGGTGCCGCCACAGAATGCAGCGGCTGTTCAACCCGGGCAAATCGCGCGTATTTCACTGGCGGCCTATGATCCGTCACGCTACGGCGTGCTGATGGGGGTTGTGCAACGTGTTGCCAATATTACGACCCAGCCGGAAAACCAGATGCCTTTCTATGAGACGATGATCGAAATTCCGAAAATCGAACTTACGAAGTCGCCTATTCGACCGGAGATCACGGCAGGTATGCCGCTGACGGTTGATATATTAGGCGATAAGCGGACAGTGATGAATTATATTATGACACCAACCCAGAAATCACTGAAAACGGCATTCCGCGAAAAATAGGTATGATCTTTGGTTGCGTTGGGTATGAGGGCTGTCCGCTTTGCGGGCAGCCTATTCCATTATAAAGAACCAGCCATAGGAAATGATAAGGGCAGGAACAGCGGAATAAAGCGTTGCCACCACTGCCACGCGCGGCGCAATCGCAATGGCCGGAAATAGAGCATCACCATCATTACTGATTGCATTTCCGATCTGCGCTGACAAAGGCACATAACCAGCCAGATACATCGTTGTCACCAGAACTTGCGGGCCACAGCCTGGCAGGAAGCCGATGATGATTGCCATCAATGGGGTAAATAATGCCCACCCGTCAAACAGTGCTTTCAAATCAACGCCAGTAAAATAAATGCTCAATTCGAACATCAGATAGGCCGCAATTACCCAGACGGTAACAAAATTTGTATCGGCGACGGTGCGGCGGAACATGCCTCCGCTTTTTGAAAAGCCGACATCACCAGCCATACCAAAATAGGGCGCCAGTCGCATGGCTAATGCAAGCGTGCCGCCTACAACGCCAATCAAAGTGGCTGGCTTTTGATGAAATGACGAGGCAAACATCGCATCAACATCAACCTGAAAGGCCACCAGGCCAGCCAGAACAATGCCGGGGATTAGAATAAGGTACCACATACGATCAAGCCAGAAGCTGCTGGCATCACGTAATTGTGGTTCGTCTAATGTGCCGGTAGATCCGTTTTGGCGCATAAAGCCAGTACCATGCAGATGATTAACGACCCAACCGCTGATACTGCCAACAACAAATCCCATCACCATGACAGCTATGCCGGTTAGCGGCTCCTGCGCAATAAGCAGAAAGGCCGCATCGCCCATAGTGGCGGTCAAAACGGCAACAACGCTTCCAAAACTCAACCGCCCTGTAACATATTGGGTGATAACAATAATAGCGCCACCACATCCCGGTAAAGCGCCAAGACCGGCCGCAATCGGTACTTGCCAGACGGTTTCGCGTCGCAACATTTCGGCGGCATCGATTTTGAGGATTTTTTCGATGCTGTAAAAGACCAGAAAAGTCGCGGCCACAAAGGTACTGACCTGAAGATAGGCATCGGCAATCGATGTGAAAATAATATCTGCTAACTCGGTCGTCCAGACAGACAAGGCGATAGCCGCAAAGGCAACTGGCACGCAGATCAGCAAAGTTTGTAACGCAAGCGACAGCACATACGGTTTAACCGGTGCCATTGAATGCGCCATTACTGCTTCAGATTGTGCCTGATTTCGTTTCATCACGTAAAGTTAGTATAGACTAACTTTAAACACAAGGCCTAATTAGTGAAATTGCGGCATTATTTCGCTAATGCTTTGGTTAATAGATTTTGTTCTTTATGCTAGGTCTAAGCAAAGCGCTTGCTCAGCAAAGCATGATAAAGGCAGACACGATGAATGAAACAAAAACAGCTTTGACATTTGACAGTCCGGTTGTGCTGGTTGGTGGTGTTCCCGACCCTGTTGGCTTGTCTGCTTTGTCGCCTAATTGGCCAGTCATCGCAGCTGATAGCGGTGTGGATGTGGCCTTAAAGGCTGGCCTGACGCCATTATCGGTTATTGGTGATATGGATTCGGTCAATGATCTGGCATCCCTGCCGCCAGAAATCCAGCAGATAAAACTGACTGGGCAGGATGATACAGATTTTGAGAAATGCCTGGATTTGATCACCGCCCCCCTCATTGTGGGGATTGGCTTTATCGGCAGTCGTTTTGATCATTCGCTTGGTGTCATTCATGCTTTGGCGGCAACATCAAATCAATCACATCTACTTCTGGCTGGTGCTGATGATATCATTCTGCGGGTCAAGGGGGATGCGACCTTGCGTTTGCCCATCGATACGCGCCTGTCAATTATGCCACTGGCCAAGCAAAGCTTTATCTCATCCAGCGGTCTTGCATGGCCGCTCGATGGTTTACATATGGAATTTGGTCAGGCGATTGGCATTTCAAACCGTGTTACGGATGAGGTTATTACAATCACTACAGGTGCCGGAGATGGCTATGCAGTGATTGCGCCGTTTGATTGTTATGCGGCTATCCTTGACCAGATATCGCAATCCTAGTTGGCAACCAGCCACAACGCGCCAAACAGCCCGATAATGACAATGCCAGCGTTCAGATTTTGCGCCCGTCCGGCAATCACATGGATGGCAATATAGGCCAGAAATCCAATCGCAATGCCTGCCGCGATCGAAAATGTCAAAGGCATGATGAGCGTGGTTAGCAATACCGGTATGCCCACGACTGCATCATCCCAGTCAATGTTCCGCAGGGGCTGCAGAAATGCCGCCGCGACAAAAACCAGCGCTGGTGCTGTTGCAAAGCCGGGAATTGACGCGAAAAGCGGCTGTAAAAACAGGCAGAAAAGAAACAGAATGGCAACAACCATAGCTGTCAGGCCGGTGCGTCCGCCTGCCTTTATGCCTGTTGCGCTTTCCATATAGGTTGTCATGCTTGACGTGCCCACAAGGCTACCAACAATGCTGGCTCCGGTATCGGCAAGCACTGCGCGATCTAGATTTTCAATTGATCCGTCTTTCTTGCGTTTGCCGCCGAGGTCAGCGATGGCGGTGAGGGTGCCGGTGGTATCGAAAAAATCAAGAAAGAACAGAACAAAGACAACTGACAGAAAGCCAAAGGTCGTCAGAACCGAAAAATCGAGCTGGAAAGCGGCGCTTGCTGTCGGCATTGACGCGGAAATGATGCCGCCAAATTCGGCAAGGCCGCTGACCCAGCCAATAATACTAAGCACCATGATGCTAATCAGGATCGAACCAGCAATACCGCGCGCTTGCAAGCCAGCCATTAAAACAAGTCCGGCAAGTGCCAGGAGCAGTTCGGGCGCATTCACCGCGCCAAGACGCACAATCGTATCAGGATCAGCCGCAACCAGTCCCATGCTCTGCAGTCCAATCATCGCCAGAAACAGACCAATACCAGCTGTGATGCCAACCTGCATTGAAGCTGGAATGGCACCAATCAGCCAGCTTCTGGCTTTGCTAAGTGAAAACAGGAAAAATAATACAGACGCAACAAAGACGGCGGTCAGTGCCTGTTGCCAGGAAAACTGCTGACCAAGCACTAGCCCGTAAGCAAAATAGGCATTTAAGCCCATCCCCGGGGCAACCGCGACAGGCCATTTAGCCCAAAATGCCATAATGGCAGTACCTACCGTTGTGGCGATAATCGTAGCGACAAAACCAGCTTCGAAAGGAATGCCCGCATCAGCCAGAAACATCGGATTGACAGCAATGATGAAAGACATTGTCAAAAAGGTGCTAAGACCTGCCAGAATTTCGGTACGGATTGTGGTCGCGGCCGCTTTCAGGCCAAATAATTTTTCGAGCATTCTGTAATTTCCTAAAAAAACCAAGATAAATTTGGATATTCTATAACTAGATATGGACAGCTATGTAGCTTGTTGAATTGATATGCGCAACTTAGTTTCCTTATGTGCCGCATAAAAGGACAATGTGACAGACTAATTGCCGTGCGTCAGTGGCTTGTTTTCTAACTGTTTGACTCTATACTAGCCCAAAATTAACGCCGTTAAGGAGATAAACATGGCTGCGCCGACCAAACTACAGACCGCACGTTTCGAGACACTGGCAACGTCTCTATTAAGTGACCGTTTCGCAGATAATGTAACGCGGACACGCTTTGCCAAGTTAGCGATGGTTATAGTTGGCAGCCTATTCATTGCCCTAGCTGCACAAATTGCAGTGCCGATGTATCCGGTTCCGGTAACAGGCCAGACGCTTGCCATTTTATTGATTGGCATGACCTATGGTTCTCGTATGGCTGCCAGTACCGTGGCGCTATATCTTTTACAAGGCGCACTGGGTTTGCCTGTATTTGCCAATGGTGCGGCAGGCGCACTTTATATGTTCGGGCCAACCGGTGGTTATCTGGCGGGCTTTCTGATGGCTGCTGTCACGCTTGGCTTTCTGGCTGAGCGTGGTTTTGGCCGAACCATTCTTTCAACGGCAGTTGCCATGCTGATCGGCACCGCAATTATCTATGTCTTTGGCGTTGCATGGCTCAGCATGATGATTGGTTTTGAAAAGGCTGTCATTCACGGCGTCATGCCATTTCTTTATGGTGATGCGCTGAAAGCTGTTGTAGCTGCCGGCCTTATGCCAATGGCATGGAAAGCTATCAAAAAGCTTGGAAATGACACAGGTGATAATGCCTAGTTACCCTGTTTGGCGGACATGATTATATGAGCGCCATGATCTCGACAATCCTGTCAGTACTGCTTTTGGTGGTGGTAGGACATTTAATCAAGATGCGGGCATTCGTGCCCGTTTCTTTTTGGGATAGCCTGTCCAAAATATGCTACTGGATATTGTTTCCAGGGTTGCTGTTCAACTTAACCTCAACGGCAAGCCTGTCGACTGCTTTTATCCTGCCTTTTTCTCTAACGCTGGTCATTGCAGCCACTTCCATGGTTGTTTACGGCTTTCTGGCAGGCCGGTTAATATGTGCAAGCGGCCCAGCGACATCATCTTTGGTACAAGCTGGCTTGCGCCATAACGGGTTTTTAATGCTGGCATTTGTGCAGGGTGCCTTTGGCGTTGCCGCGCTTGAGATTGGCGCTATTGCGGTAGCTGTTCTGGTGCCAATATCAAATATTTTTGCCGTGATTATAATTTTCCTGCTTCGTGAAGGTAATCAGGATGCGCATCTTGGTCGCGCTATTATGGCTGAACTAGCGCGCAATCCACTTATGGGTGCGATTATTCTTGGTGGCATTGTCAATTTCTTATCAATTCCGGTTCCCGATTTTATCTCTGGCGCGGCCAATATTCTTGGCAGTGCGGCTTTGCCGATGCTGTTATTATGCGTTGGCGCCTCAATTCGTATTTCGGCATTGCGTGCACATTCTGCGGCACTGGTTCTGGCAGTGCTTGCCAAACTGCTGGTTTTACCCGCGGTTATGATGCTTGTTGGTAGCGCCTTCGGGCTTGATAAAGATGTTTTACTGGTTCTGGCAGTGCTGGCTTCAGCCCCGACAGCAACCTCATCATTTACGCTGGCACAGGAACTTGGCGGCGATGCGCCCTTGATGGCTGAAATCATTACCGTGCAAACATTGGTAGCGGCAGTCGGCATACCTGTATGGGTGCTATTGATGACCCATTTGCTCTAGGTTAGGCTTGTATGACTTATACGGCCAGTCAGGATATAGGCGCTAGATCAGGGTCATCCGTTCATTATCATTGATCGCATGATTAAATTCCTGATCATATTCGGCCAATGCTTCCATACCATCAACAGTATCCAGAATTTCTGCCTCGCCGCTGGCCTCAATAATGCTTATCAATTTGTCTTCAGGTGACATATCGCAATCATGCAAAACTGTTACCGCGATGACGGCAGCAATATTGCTGGTAGTGACGCTGTCAGTGTTCTGATGAGGACGTTGAAAGGGAATGATATCACATTCCGTCCGAGAGTCGCGGTCAGTCAGTCGCATGGTAAAGCTCCATTAGCGATAGCAGTCATTTGGGATATTTTGAAAATAGCAGAAGCCTGTCGGCGTTTAGGACGCTTGTAATCAACACCTAGATGTAAATTTACATGCTTCATACTGCATCTAGTGTGTACCTATTATGAAAATAGTCAAAGCAAAAAATCAAAAACGCACCGTTTCGTGTAAAATTTTATGAAAATCTAATGTCTTGAATAATAAATAGTTAAGGCAAATGTTCATGACACCAAAAAAAGCTGCCCACATGATCATATGGACAGCTTCATATTCTTATTTTGAATTAATGTTTGTTTTAGCCGCCTACGCGTTTAACAAAGATTGTTCCAGCTGGCTTGTTATTCACATTCTTAACCGTGTTGGTAGCCTGACTGAAAATAACGGTTTCAATACCAAATGTGTCGACAACGCTAACGCGGGCACGGACTTGCTTGTCAACGAGTGCTTGCGATAAGCGGAGTTGACTGGCGCCACCTGTTTCAATTGTACGCCAAGTGCGACCATCTTTCGATGACTCCCACCCAACGGTCATGCTAGCAATGCCATCTTCATCGGATACGCGGGCAGTATTAGCTGTTAGAACCGCACCTTCAGAAGCTTCACCAGTTAACAGGACTTCGCCCTCAACCGGATCGTCAACATTAACAACTGTTTCAGATGGGTTGGTAATCAACAGTTCACGCGTTCCATGGCTGTCGACATAGGACACCACAGCGCGGTAGGAATAGCCCACATGTGCCTGGGTAAGCTGTAGCACTTCGCCGACAGACTCTGGAAAGGCCTGCCATTCGGTCTTGGTGCTAGAACGCTGCCAGATAATGGCATAGATACCAACGCCATCTTCATCAGAAATCAGGCTTGTATCAACAACTAGTGCATCTTCCTCGCGTGCATTACCAGCCAGCTGAGGTGAGCCAATAGGCTTGTCATTGACGTTCTGTACCTTGGTAGACGGTGGGCTGGTAAGAGTTTCCAGATTGCCCTGACCATCAACATATGAAATCTGTACCCGCAGGCGTTGGCCAACATGGGATTCGCGCGGCGTAAATGACTGGTGAACTGCACCTGGCAAATTCATCCATGTTTCACCATCTTTTGAAATCTGCCACTGAACCTGAACATTGCCCATGCCATCATCATCCATAATGGCAGACGCGTCGACAATCAGCGGATCATCTTCAATAGCCACAAACACTGAACCATCATCTACATCATCATTTGTATTTGATTCGGTTGTCTGTGCAGTTTGTGTGGTTTCTGTCTCCGCGCTAGAGGCACTCGACCCAGCCGTACTGCTTGAGGCTGTAGAAGTAGAAGTCGAAGTCGAGCCAGCGGCAGAGTTTGAAGCCGAAGTGCTTGTTGTTTGCGTGTTGCCTGCGTCTGCGCTTGTTGAGTCTGTCGTTTTTGTCTCGGGCAGACCACCAGCAATAGCGCTTTGCGCACCAATAGCAAACACACTGGCAACTAAAAGACTTTTAACCTGTTGCATAAGTTTATGCTCCTTTACCTGTCACTTTCTTACACAATCTTTCCACGCGGATCAATATTTTAACATGGTTACTTAAAAGACAGGTATAATACCATATTCAGTAACAAACTCTCTTATATTTGCCCATAAGTCCATAATTTATATGCCTAAGAGAGGATATACAGTGTTTTTATAGCGTTTTTTACGTTTTAGCCCTGTTTTTCGAAGTCTGAAATTGCCTTATTAGCCGCGCGGAAGCATTCAAGTGCCTGTGGAACGCCACAATAAATGCCAATCACATGAATAATGGCGCGAATCTCTTCCTTCGATACGCCATTGCGCATGGCACCACGACAATGAAGTTCCCATTCATGCATTTTCCCAAGCGCGCCGATCATGGCCAGGTTCATCATTGATCGCGTTTTGGCATCGATGGCATCATCACCCCAGCCAAAGCCCCAGCACCATGCGGTCATTGCTTCTTGAAACGGTTTCATGAAATCATCAGCATTTGCCATTACATTTTCGACATATTCGGTGCCCAGCGTTGCTTTGCGTTGTGCAAGACCTTTTTCAAACATATTGTTATCCATCTGACACCCTTTCGATTAGCTATTGTGAGGTGATAATAGTGATAAAAGTTAAATTTTACGACTTTGTTAAGAAATTATATCCAGTTTCTTGCCATCAAACAAAAAGACGGACAGGTAATGGTTAAATCTATCTACAAACAAAATTCATTAGCAATTACAAAAGCTACACGGAAATAATGCGTAAATTCATGAACATTTTAAGTTGAAGATAAACCAATATTCAAGCGCTTATTAAGCAAATTACTGTACTCCTTGATGTGCTGTGATAATCTAGCAAATGTTAAGAATGGGTTTGCAGAATGATGGCAAAGCAAAAAAATATTGAAGTAATCGCAGTAAATTTGCCAGCTGGCGAAGAAGAATTACTAACCGCTGCCACGCATTATTTTGCCGACCGTTTGCTGACACCAAAGCAACAGAAAACCATCATGCTACTTATCGATGTCGCCAATTGTCCCATTCGGGTGCCATTGACGCGTGATATGCTGTCAGAAAAGCCGGGTATTTTGGGGTCATCTTTGCCATCTGTCTTTGAAATGTCGGTCTCGACGGCCGCAGGGATTAAAGATGCGCTTGAAGTCATAGCGCATGAAATGGTGCATGTGTCTCAGGTGCTCAACAGGCGCTTGCGTATGCGCCCATGCAAGGTGAAAGTTGACAAAACCATTCGCATGTCACATGCCGCTAACTGGCTTGGCGATAAATTTCCAGCGCTTGACGAAATTTCCTGGCATTTGCGCCCTTGGGAGATAGAGGCTTGTCAGTGGCAAACAATATTAGCCAATGAATTTATTGAGCGGATGACAGGCGCAAACCCGCAGATCGTTACCCAGCGTGGCCGTAACAATCAGCTTGCTCTTTTGAATGTCCGTCCGTCGGCGATCAAAGCGCCGCCGCAATCACCGTCTCTTTCAATGCTTTCAACAAAAGAGGAGCCAGTTTTACCAATTTTTGATCCGCATCCATCAGCACTTTTTGGTGAATCAAAGGCGGCTTCGATTGATGATAAGAAAGATATAGAACGCAGTAATACGGCAGATTTTGACGCTCAAACAGCTGAAACAGATCACGATTCTGAGCAAAACAGCGCCAAATTGTCTGACCAAATATCAGCTGACGCCGCAGAAACCATATCAGATGAGGCCAACCTGAATGGTGATGATAAAATAAAGCAATCGTCGCACAGGGTTTATCAGATGGTTGGTGGCATAATGAATGGCCATCATGGTGCCCACCACACTATCGCTCAAAATGGTGATGATCACAGGCAAAGTAACGGCGTTGCACATGCGGCCTCAAATGATGGTGAAAATACAGCCATTCAAATCCGTATTGACGGTCTTGAGGCGCCTCGTTTGCTTAGCCGTGGCGCATTGAGCAGCAAGCTTGACGATCTTTTGGCGCGTGGTTTGATTGCACCAGAAGATGCCAAGGCCGCGCAAACATCGTTGACGTCTGGTGACGACTAGCCATATTAAAGCTAACTGAATATATTATCGACTGTCATGCTTGTGCAGGATTACACGCCATGATCATTGATTGGCGGGTGACTGTTGCATGACATTTGTTTATGGTAACGATCTATTTTAACTGGGCATTTGTCCATTGACGCATAAGAGTGCAATGAAGATATGAATATAATTAAAAGCACGAAAGAGGCAGTGCTGGTTCCGATTCATCCTGCTGGCTGGCCCTTTATTTTTCTGTTTGTGCTGGTAAGCGGCATCATCACATATTTCTGGACATTATTTGTGTTGCCGGGATGTCTGCTTTCGCTCTGGTGCGTGTATTTCTTCAGAAATCCGCGTCGTGTGACACCAATTTCGGATAACCTTGTCATATCTCCGGCGGATGGCCGCGTTCTGTCTACAGGTATTGAAAATGTGCCTGCTGATTTGGCGCTGCCCAAAGGCGAATGGCGGCGTGTTTCGATCTTCATGAATGTTTTTGATGTGCATGTAAATCGTGCCCCGGTTGCAGGCAAGGTTGTCGAAACGGCCTATCACGAAGGGGCATTCTTAAATGCAAGCCTTGATAAGGCATCCGAACAGAATGAACGCCAGAATATGATCATGGAAACCGAGAGCGGCCAACAAATTGGCGTTGTGCAAATTGCTGGACTTGTGGCGCGTCGCATTATCCTAGAGGCAGCTGTTGGTGATCATCTTAATGTCGGACAGCAATATGGAATCATCCGTTTTGGAAGCCGCGTTGATGTATGGCTTCCGTCAACAACCCCTGTCACAGTGCTTGCTGGTCAGCGCACAATTGCTGGTGAAACAGTGATTGCCGATCTTGCCGGAAATTATAACGAGCCTGTCGCGGGGACAGTTCGGTGAGTGGGGCGACTAAAAAGCCACAAAAACGAAGGTTCCGGTCAGTATCCATTTACTGGTTACTTCCTAACATGCTTACGATTGGCGGCTTTGTTTCGGGCCTGACAGCTCTTCGTTTTGCGTTGGATGGCCGCTGGGCTGGCGTGATCGTGCTTATTGCTTTGGCGGCTGTTTTTGACGCGCTTGATGGGCGCGCGGCGCGCAAATTCCAGACTGCTAGTGCGTTCGGCGCAGCACTTGATAGCCTGTCTGATCTTGTTGTCTTTGGTGTGGTGCCAGCGCTTTCGCTCTATTTATGGGCGCTACAGGATTATGGCAATCTGGCATGGGGCGCGACCTTGTTTTATGCGATCTCGATTGCATTGAGATTAGCACGTTTTGACTCGGAATTACCTAACCCGCCAATCTATTCAAAAAACTATTTTACCGGTATTCCTGCACCGGCGGCGGCTTTTTTGGTCTTGGTGCCGATCTGTCTTGATCTCGAATTCAATCTGCCTTGGGTGCGGGATGCGGTCTATGTATCTGGCTGGCTGATCCTGATTGGTGTCGGTGCCGTTACCGCGCTTCCTACCTTTGCCGGTAAACGTGTTAAACTCCCCGTTGGTAGTGTTCTGCCGGTTTTGGCTGTAGTTGGATTGTTTGGTGCTGGCGTGGTGACACAGCCCTGGATCACCTATCTTGGATTAGCCACCATTTATATTTTCAGCCTGCCTATTGCGGCCATAAGATTTCAGCAGGATCGCCGTGCTTATGAAGCGTCAGGGGCAGTGGATGACGAAGATGCGCTTGGAGATGAACTGAAATAAATCAATCCAATGGGGGTGGATAACGGTGTTTTAAACGCCTATAGTATTGGTAATCAGCTAGAGAATGAGACGCACATGTCAAACACATTGATGGAAAAATGCTTGGCTAAGGGAATACGCGTGACAAGCCAGCGCCAAATAATTGTGGGTGTTATTGAGGAATCCGAGGATCATCCCGATGTCGACCAGCTCTATAGGCGCGCTGTTCAGGAAGATGAAACGATTTCTATTGCGACTGTCTACCGGACAGTCAAGTTGCTGGAAGAAGCTGGTGTTATTGATCGTATTGAATTCGGTGAT
>JBMZPN010000015.1:0-19172 GCA_049620845.1 Puniceispirillum sp. (SeqCode) | reverse complement strand
TAAAACGCTGGCGCACACCAGTCTCACAATCTTCGCTATGGATGATCCAGCCATCAGCCCCGCGTTCAGCTAGCGTGACCTTGGTACGCGTCATGATATGCGCGCCGCGCTGTTCGGCATCGCGTGCATTCAGCACCACCAGCCGTGAATCCTCAACCCAGCAATCCGAATATTCAAAGGCTTTGGCAAATTTATCGTCGAGCGGCACACCCGCCTGATCCTGTTGCAAATTGACCGTTCTTGTTGGTGGCAGAATTTTTCGCCCGCCAAGATGATCATAGATGAACAGCCCCAGCCGAATCAGCCAGGCTGGCCTGCGCCCTTTCATCCACGGCATCACGCCGCCCAGTAATTTTGACAGCGGTGTATTGTCAACAAAGCGCATATCGGCGTGATAGGGCAGCACGAAACGCATCGGCCAGCTGATATGTGGCATGGCTTCCAGCAGAACTTCGCGTTCGATCAAGGCCTCGCGGACAAGCCGGAATTCGAAAAATTCCAGATAGCGTAAGCCGCCATGAAACAATTTGGTCGATGCCGAAGATGTTGCTGATGCCAGATCGTTCATTTCGGCCAGTCCGACATCAAGGCCGCGACCTGCCGCATCACGCGCAATACCGCATCCGTTTATTCCGCCCCCGATAACAAACAGATCAAAGTCCGTTTTTTTATCTTCAGAGGGCTGCTTTGGCATATTTGTCATTCTTAGAGTCCATTCTTGGTAAAACAGTGTGCCTAATTGGTATCGTCAACAACGACTATGGCTGTATTCGCAGCCTCAGCCGCGGCGCAGAACGCATCAGGCGGCATCGCATCGGTAATCACATAATCAAGTTCGGATACGTCACAGATACGCACCGGTGCATCACTTTCAAATTTTGATATATCCGTTACCAGCACTTTGATACGGGCATTGCGGAGAATCGCGCGCGCAACCGCCACCTCGCGATCATCAAAATCCAGAATCGATCCATCACTATCCATTGATGAGGCACCGATAACCGCAAAATCAGCCTTATAACGCCCGATAAATTCGACCGCCTGATTCCCGACGATGGCGCCATCACTCTGGCGAACGGCTCCGCCAACCAGAACCAGTTCGCGAAGCTGCGTATTCATGAATATCTGGATAACATTTATATTATTCGAAATAACCGTCAGGTCGTTATGGCCAACCAGCGCCTTGGCTACTTGTTCGGTTGTAGTGCCGATATTCAGAAAAACCGAACAATTATCTGGGATCAATTGTGCCGCATGATTGCCAATAGCGGCTTTCTCGATAGCAAAAGACAACCGTCGTTCTTCATAACCGCGGCTCGATGTGGATAGCACACGACGGGCGCCACCATGCGTTCGCATCGCCAGCCCGCGGTCGCATAAATCGCCCAGATCGCGCCGGACAGTTTGCGCTGTTACATCAAAACGCACAGCCAGTTGATCAACGTCAACTTTGCCGTTATCGCGCAGTAAATCGATAATTTCATTTTGTCGCGTGCTTAGCGTCATAAATGTCTCCAGACCATTATTCATGTAGCGCACCTGCTAAAAAAACGCACGAATAATTTTCGTTTTATGCGCGTTTAATTAAAAAACGAACATGGTTTTGGCGTCATTTGCGAGGTTTTTTCGAAAAATACGGCAAGAACAGCCGTTTTCAACGACTAAATTTTTAGTTTGACATTGCGGTCATGTTCGTATGAAGATTGTTTCATGCCGAATTTATGGCGCTTTAAAGTAGGGAGGATAAAATGCGTACATATCTTTTGTCCGCGGTTGCTGCAGCTGTTGCAATGGCCGGGGCTTCTTCAGCTATGGCCGATACGGCCGCAGCGAAAAAATGGATCGATGATGAATTCCAGCCATCGACCTTGTCAAAAGCTGAACAGGCTGCCGAAATGCAGTGGTTCATTGATGCTGCAGCACAGTTCAAGGGCATGGAAATCAACGTTCTGTCCGAAGGCATTCCAACACACTCTTATGAGTCTGAAGTGCTGACGAAAGCTTTTGAAGACATCACCGGTATTAAGGTGAATCACCAGATTCTTGGTGAAGGTGAAGTTGTGCAGGCTGTTCAGACACAGATGCAGACCAAGCGTAATCTTTACGATGCCTATGTAAATGACTCTGATTTGATCGGAACACATTCACGTTTGCAGCTGGCTTATAACCTGACTGACTTCATGGCAGGTGAGGGTAAAGACGTAACAAACCCGGGTCTTGATCTTGGCGACTTCATGGGTACCCAGTTTACAACTGGCCCTGATGGCGATTTGTATCAGCTTCCTGATCAGCAGTTTGCAAACCTGTATTGGTTCCGCAAAGACTGGTTTGACCGTGCTGATCTGCAAAAGGCCTTTAAAGCCAAGTATGGCTATGATCTTGGCGTGCCAGTAAACTGGTCTGCTTACGAAGATATTGCCGAGTTCTTCTCAAATGACGTCAAGAATATCGATGGCGTTGATATCTATGGTCACATGGATTACGGCAAGCGCGCGCCTGACTTGGGCTGGCGTATGACTGATGCGTGGCTCTCAATGGCAGGTACCGGTTCAAAAGGTGAGCCAAATGGTATTCCAATTGACGAGTGGGGCATCCGTATGGAAGCTGGTTCATGTAACCCATCAGGTGCTTCAGTGGCACGCGGTGGTGCTGCAAACGGCCCAGCCGCTGTTTACGCGATCCGCAAGTGGGACGAATGGCTTCGCAACTATGCCCCTCCGGGTGCGGCATCATTCGACTTCTATCAGTCACTGCCAGCTCTGAGCCAGGGTAACGTTGCCCAGCAGATCTTCTGGTACACAGCCTTTACCGCCGATATGGTGAAGCCAAAGTCAGAAGGTAACAACACTGTTGATGATAACGGTAAGCCACTATGGCGCATGGCACCTAGCCCGCATGGTCCATATTGGGAAGAAGGCCAGAAGGTTGGTTATCAGGACGTGGGTTCTTGGACAATCTTGAAGTCAACACCATTGGATCGTGCAAAGGCTGCATGGCTCTATGCACAGTTTGTTGTCTCAAAGACAGTTGACGTGAAGAAGTCACATGTCGGTCTGACCTTCATCCGTGACAGTACTGTTAATCACCAGTCGTTCTCTGAGCGTGCGGAAAATCTTGGTGGTCTGGTAGAATTCTACCGTTCACCTGACCGTGTTCGTTGGTCGCCAACAGGTATTAACGTTCCTGATTATCCAAAGCTGGCTCAGATCTGGTGGCAGCAAATTGGTGACGTGAACTCTGGTGCCTTTACACCACAGCAAGCTATGGATCGTCTGGCTGAAGAAATGGACGTAACAATGGCACGTATGCAGGCAGCTGACGAAGCCGCCAACGTATATGGTGGTTGTGGTCCGCGTCTGAATGAAGAAAAAGACGCTGACTACTGGTACAAAAATGGCGGTGCTAAGCCACCATTGGCCAATGAGAAGCCAGCAGGTAAGACTGTCAATTACGACAAGCTTGTTGCACGTTGGGCCAGTAACTAGGTTGGTTTAACTAGGCTAGCTTAATGCATAGCTAAATCATGTTCGATTGAGCATGAACCATAATTGGGCTGGGGCTCGCGTAGCCCCAGCTTTCCAGACAAATATAAATATAAAGCGTTTATCTGGTGACTCATCCTGATAGACTAAAGCAAAAGAATGATGCCGTGCTGAAATGGCTCCATTTGTTGATAATTTGTTTGCTGGATCTGAGTGTTTTAAGGGTAGGTTAATGGCTCTCGAGTTAAAAAATATCACCAAAAAGGTGGGTGGACAGGTTCACATAAAAGATACCAGTCTGGTTCTTGAGACAGGGTATTTTAATGTCTTGCTTGGTGAGACTGGTGCGGGCAAGACATCGCTCATTAAATTGATGGCAGGTTTGGATCGCTGTGCGACCGGTTCGATTATTATGGATGGGCTGGATGTAACAAAGCTAAGCACGCAAAAGCGCAATATCAGCTTGGTGCATCAGTTTTTCGTCAACTATCCGCATATGACAGTGTTTGATAATATTGCCTCACCGCTCAAAGTGGCTGGTATGGCAAAATCCGAAATTGAAGGACGTGTCGAGGACGCGGCAGATATTCTGCAACTGCGACCGATGCTGTCTCGTTATCCGCATGAACTGTCCGGTGGCCAGCAACAGCGTACGGCGCTGGCACGGGCGATCGCCAAGGAAAGTAAAGCGGTATTCCTTGATGAGCCGCTGGCCAATCTGGATTACAAATTACGCGAGGAATTGCGTGAACAGTTACCCGAATTATTTGCCGGCCGCGGCACAGTCGTGGTCTATGCGACGTCCGAGCCAGAAGAAGCCCTTTTGCTGGGTGGCAAAACCGGCCTGATGCATGATGGGCATGTAACGCAATTTGGTGCCACGGCTGATATTTACCGTAAACCGGTAGATATCACATCAGCCAGCGTCTTTTCCGATCCGCCGATCAACCAGATTACTGTCACCAAAAAGGGTAACAAATTCAAACTTGATGCGGTGCCTGTTGAATGGACAGCCAGCGCGGCGACCAAATCCCTTGCCGACGGAAGCTATATCATGGCAATTCGCCCAAATAATGTATTGCCTGTCAAAACAAGGGCGGCAAATGTCGCTGTAACTGGCATGATTACCGTTACCGAGCTCAGCGGTTCTGAAAGCAGTGCGCATTTCAGTTTTGCAGGTCAGAACTGGGTATCGCTTGCGCATGGCATTCACCCTTATGAAATTGGTGCGGATCGCACCTTTTACATGGATCCGGCACATTGCTTTTTCTTTTCACATGATGGCCAGCTGGTGGCATAGGAGATAGCATGGCAAAGATAACCCTCTCAAATCTCCGGCATAGCTACTTATCCGAACCGGCCGCGCGTGATGATTATGCGCTCAAGCATATCGACCTTGACTGGAATGATGGCGGTGCCTACGCCCTGCTTGGTCCGTCAGGCTGTGGCAAATCAACATTGCTGAATATTATTTCGGGGCTTCTAACACCGTCCGAAGGGCGTATCCTGTTTGATGGCGAAGATGTGACCGACCTGTCACCCGATCAGCGTAATATCGCCCAGGTGTTCCAGTTCCCCGTGATTTACGACACCATGTCGGTTTATGACAATCTGGCTTTTCCCCTGCGCAACCGTGGTGTTGATGCCGCTAAAATTGACCAGCGGGTTCAGGAAATCGCCAGTTTGCTTGAGGTGCAGGACATGCTTGGCCGCCGTGCATCAGGCCTGTCTCCGGATAATAAGCAGAAATTGTCAATGGGACGTGGTTTGGTGCGTGACAATGTCAATGTTGTCATGTTTGACGAACCATTGACGGTGATTGATCCGCATTTGAAGTGGAAGTTGCGTTCCAAGCTCAAAGAATTACATCAGCGTGTCAAACTCACCATGATCTATGTCACGCATGACCAGACCGAGGCACTGACCTTTGCCGATCAGGTTGTGGTGATGGATGAGGGTGAAATTGTCCAGATTGGTACACCTGTTGAATTGTTTTCACGTCCGGCGCACACCTTTGTCGGGCATTTCATTGGTTCTCCGGGCATGAATGTATTGCCTTGTGAAATGCGCGACAAAGGTGCTTTTTTTGAGGGGCATTCTTTGCCGCTTGAGGGCAAGGTACGGGCAGGCATCTCTGGTCGAACCGAAATCGGCATTCGCCCCGAATTTGTCTCGATTGGCAAAAAGGGACTGGAAGCTACCGTTGTCAAAGTGTCCGATGTCGGGCGTCACAGCGTTGTTCAGGCGATGGTTGGCGATACCCAGTTATCTGCGATCATAGAAAGCGACATTCCCAATCAGGGTGATGTTGTCAAGCTTGCATTCCAGCAGGATCAGACACGCCTTTATTGTGACGGCTGGCTGGCAAGCGAGGTCTAGGAGCGTTTCATGAAAACACAAAATCAAAAAGCGTGGTTTTTTGTTCTGCCGGTTCTGCTTCTGGTGGCTTTCAATGCCCTGATACCGATGATGACGGTGGTCAATTATTCGGTTCAGGAAACCTTTGGCAATAATCTGTTTTTCTGGCAGGGGCTGGACTGGTTTGAAAATATCCTGCGTTCTGAACGCTTCCACGCGGCATTGGGGCGGCAGTTCCTGTTCACGGGTCTCATTCTAGTGATCGAGGTGCCGCTTGGTATCGCCATTGCCCTGTCGATGCCGCGCAAGGGTATCTGGGTTTCGGTATGTCTGGTGACAATGGCCTTGCCGATGCTGATTCCATGGAATGTTGTTGGCGCCATGTGGAATATCTTCACCTTGCCTGACATTGGTCTGGTTGGCTATTTCATGAATGACGTGCTTGAGATCGACTATAACATGACGCAAGACCCGCTAGCGGCATGGATCACGATTATTGTCATGGATGCATGGCACTGGACATCTTTGGTTGTTTTGCTGGCCTATGCAGGGCTGGTTTCAATCCCCGAGGCTTATTATCAGGCTGCCAAGATTGACGGTGCCAGCAACTGGGCGATTTTCCGCTTTATCCAGTTGCCAAAAATGAAGACCGTTCTGACCATCGCCATTCTTTTGCGTTTCATGGACAGCTTCAATATCTATACCGAGCCATTCGTTCTGACAGGTGGTGGACCAGGCAATTCAACGACCTTGCTGTCGATTGATCTGGTTAAAATTGCGCTTGGACAGTTTGATCTGGGGCCTGCGGCGGCGATGTCGCTGATCTATTTTGCCATTACCTTGCTGGTCAGCTGGCTGTTCTACACGCTGATGACCAAAGACAATCCGAACTAGGGGGGATCAAGATGCAAAAACGCCATATCGTTCCACTGCTCTACATCCTGTTTCTGATGTTGCCGATCTATTGGTTGGTGGCGATGAGCTTCAAGACAACGGGCGAAATCCTTTCAGGCTTTTCGCTATTCCCCCAGACCTGGACGCTGGATAATTACCGGGTGATCTTTACCGATCCGACATGGTATTGGGGCTATATCAATTCGATCACCTATGTCTCGATCAATACGGTCATTTCGGTGATTGTGGCTTTGCCGGCGGCTTATGCCTTTTCGCGGTTCAGCTTCCTGGGTGACAAGCATCTGTTTTTCTGGCTGCTCACCAACCGCATGGCACCGGCGGCGGTTTTTGCCTTGCCGTTTTTCCAGCTATATTCGGCTGTTGGTTTGTTTGATACGCATATGGCGGTGGCGCTGGCGCATTGCCTGTTCAATATTCCTCTGGCGGTCTGGATTCTCGAAGGTTTCATGCAGTCGATTCCCAAAGAGCTGGATGAGACTGCCTATGTTGATGGCTATTCCTTCACCCGCTTTTTTGTCACGGTATTTATTCCGACGATCAAGGCTGGAGTTGGTGTGGCGGCCTTTTTCTGCTTCATGTTCTCATGGGTCGAGCTGTTGCTGGCCAAAACCCTGACGGCGGTGGCGGCCAAGCCGATTGCCGCGACCATGACCAAGACCGCGTCAAGTGCTGGCTATGAGTTAGGCTTGCTGGCGGCGGCGGGGACTTTGACAATCATTCCGGGCGCGATTGTGATCTATTTCGTGCGCAATTATATCGCCAAGGGTTTCGCGATGGGGAGGGTATAATGCTCAGCTGGATGGCGTGGACATTACCGACGGCACTGGTTTTTATCGGTATTTTTTCGGCCATGGCCGTACTGATTGTGCTTGAAATAAAATATCCTGGTGGGCAAGAGCGTAAAGGTGTGCTGGGTCTGACCACGACACGCGGTGACAGGCTATTCATATCTTTGCTTGGAAGCTCATATATCTTTTTGGCATGGCTAGGATTTGTTGGTACACCTTTATGGTGGCCACTTGCCATATCGGTTGTGGCCAGTATTCTGTGTTTCTGGAAAGTCTAGGGTTATATATCAGGGGGAATAGATGCAAAAGGATTATATCCTTGCCATTGATCAGGGCACGACCTCAAGCCGTGCGATTATCTTTGACCGTGATCTAAAGCCGCTTAACACCGCCCAGGCTGAATTCACCCAGCATTTCCCGCAATCCGGCTGGGTCGAGCATGATCCTGAAGACCTATGGTCAACGACTATCGATATGTGCCAGCAGGCGATCACGGCACAGAAAATTTCCGCCAGTGACATTGCCGCCATCGGCATCACCAACCAGCGCGAAACCACCCTTGTATGGGACAAACATACTGGCGAGGCGATCTATCCGGCGATTGTCTGGCAGGATCGTCGCACCGCCGATTACTGTCGCGATCTCAAGGCCGCCGGCCATGAAGAGATGGTATCGGGCAAAACAGGCTTGCTTCTTGATCCCTATTTTTCGGCGACCAAGCTGAACTGGATTTTAACAAATGTTGACGGGGCAATGGCGCGCGCCAAAGCGGGCGATTTGCTGTTTGGCACGGTCGATAGCTATATCATCTGGCGTCTTACGGGGCGCGCGGCGCATGTAACCGATGCCACCAATGCGGCGCGTACCATGCTTTACAATATTGCCGACGGTTGCTGGGATCAGGATTTACTCGATTTATTTGAAATTCCGGCGCATATGCTTCCCGAAGTCAAAGACAGTTCGGGTCATTTTGGCACCACGCATGGTGATCTGTTTGATGGTGCTGGTATTCCCATTCTGGGTGTCGCTGGCGATCAGCAGGCGGCCACCGTCGGTCAGGCCTGTTTCCAGCCTGGCATGATCAAATCGACCTATGGCACGGGCTGTTTTGCCCTGATGAATACGGGCGATAACATTGTCTATTCCTCGAACCGTCTTTTAACCACAATTGCCTATCAGCTTGATGGCAAGCCGACCTATGCGCTCGAAGGTTCGATCTTTATTGCCGGTGCTGTAGTGCAATGGTTACGCGATGGTCTGAAGATCATTTCCTCTGCACCCGAAACCCAGGCCTTGGCCGAAAGCGCCAGCGATACCGAACAGGTATATCTGGTACCCGCCTTTACCGGTCTGGGCGCGCCATACTGGAATGCTGACTGTCGTGGGGCAATGTTTGGCCTGACTCGCAATACAGGGCCTGCCGAAATTGCCAAGGCCGCGCTGGAAAGCGTTGCCTATCAGACCCGCGATTTGACCGAAGCGATGAGCGCCGACTGGGATAATACAGGCGATACGGTTCTGCGTATCGATGGCGGTATGGTTGCCAATAACTGGGCGATGCAGATGTTGTCGAACCAACTTGGCGCGCCTGTCGATCGTCCGGTTGTTACCGAAACCACGGCGCTTGGCGCGGCCTATCTGGCCGGACTCGCGGTTGGCATCTGTGCCCCGCCAGATAAATTCGCCGATAGCTGGCAACTCGAAAAGCGTTTTGAGCCAATTGTGGAACGCGATCAATCTGATAAACTCTATGCTGGATGGAAACAGGCGGTTGCACGTCTGCTTCACGATCCGCAAATCTAAAGCAAATCCCCCAACCCCCTATCTCAGGAGACTCTAAATTGACTACCAAGGTTGCTATTAACGGTTTTGGCCGTATTGGCCGGAACATTGTGCGTGCGCTTGTTGAAACTGGACGTGATGATATCCAGCTCGTTGCTATCAATGATCTGGGGCCTGTTGAAACGGGCGCTCATCTGCTTCGTTATGACAGCGCGCATGGCCGTTTCAAAGGTGATATCACCGTAGATGGCAACAGCATTGATTTTGGTCTGGGCAAAATTGCCGTATCCGCCGAACGTGACCCCGCCGCTTTGCCGTGGGGTGATGTTGATGTGGTGCTGGAATGTACCGGTGTTTTCACGGCGCGTGACAAGGCCGCAATTCATCTGCAAAGTGGTGCCTCGCGTGTGCTTATTTCGGCACCGGGTACGGATGCTGATAAAACCGTCGTCTATGGGGTAAATCATGACACATTGACCGCTGATGACCGCATTGTGTCGAATGCCTCATGCACGACAAATTGCTTGGCACCGGTGGCCAAAGTGCTGCATGACACGGTTGGTATCAAGCGTGGCTTCATGACAACAATTCACAGCTATACAGGCGATCAGCCTACCCTTGACGCGTTTCATAAGGATCTGTATCGCGCCCGCGCGGCGGCGGTCAATATGATCCCGACTTCAACAGGTGCGGCCAAGGCGGTAGGGCTGGTACTGCCTGAACTGTCTGGCAAACTCGATGGTGTGGCCGTGCGTGTACCAACGCCAAATGTGTCTGTCGTTGATCTGACCTTTGAAGCGGGGCGTGATACCACTGACGCAGAAATTAACGACGCTATCGCCGCGGCGGCAAATGGGGCTATGGCGGGTGTGCTTGATTTCACCATGGACAAGGTCGTATCGATGGATATGAACCATGATCCGCATTCATCTGTCTTTGCGGGTGAACAGACCCGTGTAATGGATGGCAATTTTGTTCGTATCCTGACGTGGTATGACAATGAATGGGGCTTTTCAAACCGCATGCTTGATACCGCATCCGTGCTTGGTGCGTTTGCCTGATGACGAAAGCTTTGCAAAAGCGGTGATTTGTTGTTTACTGGATATAGACACTGATAATTATCTGAGGAACGCCTGATGCGGCAAAAGAAAAACAGCATGATTTTGACCGAGGTCGAATTGGAATTTATGAGTGCTGTTTGGCAGATTAATGGCGGGACTGTGCGTGAAGTCATGGCACAGCTCGCCGCTGATCGTGACCTTGCCTATACTTCGGCTTCGACGATATTGCGTATCCTTGAACAGAAGAAATTTCTAGTCAGCGAACGCTCGGAAAAGTCTTTCATCTATAAGCCGCTTATTGAAAAGCAGGAATATCAGTCAACCTATCTGATGAATGTATCACAGAAGCTTTTTGACAATACACCATCTGCCATGGTTGCACGTCTTGTCGATGATGAAAATCTGACCGAAGACATGCTTGCCGAAATGCGGGAATTGCTGGATCGGAGGCTTGAAAAAAATGCTAAATGATCTGCTGTTAAATGAACTGGTGGTGAACGCTTATATTGATGCAAATCTGCTGTTATTCGTGATTTTTGCCTTATGGTGGTTCGCCGTGCGTATCTTGTCCAGAACGGGGCTTGCCGGGGCTTATGGATCACAGTTGCGCTTGCTTAATGGCGTCATGTTGGCAGGTATATTGTGTCCGGTAATGATCTATCTGGCAGGTGGTGTGATTTCACAACATAGCTATAATTTTTCGGATATCATCGTCGCGCATTATCTTGATGGTGATTATGAAATCAGCCCGTCGACAATGCAGCTTCTGATTGATGCGCCAAGTCATTTTGTCCGCGATTTTGTGGGTCAGTCTGGCATCTTTATGGTCTGTCTTGCGATAGCCATTGCCATAGGCACGATCGGATTTTCATTAAAAGCCGTCATCAATCTGCTGGCAGTGCGGCGCGCATTGAAAGCCTGTCATCCGTTACGCACATTAGGGTCAGTCACCTTTCTGGTCAGCGACACGGTACCGGTACCTTATTCAACGCGGGGTTTCCGGCGACGCTATATCGTCATTCCCGCGGTCATGCTTGATAATCTGGCTGATGTCAGAATGGCAATCAGCCACGAACTTCAGCATTTCCGCCAGCATGATGTTGAATGGGATATGGCGCTCGCATTTCTGCAACCGCTGTTTTTCTGGAATCCAGCTTTCTATCTTCTCAGGAAAAATGTCAACAGGCTCAGGGAAATGGCCTGTGACCAGTCACTCATAATGCGTCGCCGTTATGATATTCGTGCCTATTGCGAATGCCTGTTGCGGGCAGGTCGTCGCTCGATGATGGTGGGTAATCCGGTTTCAACAATGCGTATGTCGGTTGCTATGGTTGACGTTGACGCCCTGCGTCCTGATATCAGCGCCAGTATGTTACGTCAGCGGATTCTGGCGCTCACTGGCTATAATGGCCACAGGAATGGTTCGCGCTTTATACATATGCTGATCATGGTGCCTTTGATTGTCTTTGTCATGCTAAGCGCGGTGATGATGCGCAGTCCTGCCGACTGGAGCCATGATCGCCTGATGCTGTCTTCCATTGTTAATCTGGAACGGCTTGAAACGCGCAACAGCAATAATCTGATCGCGGTCAGACCGGTTCGCTAGCGTCTGCTAAACGCGGCACATACTGGCTATCATTTGCCATTTTCTATAGCTTGTTGATTTAGTGCATTGGTTAATTCTGCTTATGCTTGGTAATGTCCATCTTGCTCTGGAATATCTATTTTTTGGCGCATAGCTTGATAAAGGAGGCAATATGTCCGAAAGGGATATGACGCCGATCTTGGGGCCAAAGGTGCCAGACTGGCAACCACCACCTTCGCCCTTTGATGCGGGTTTTGAAAAAACCGGTCTGATTGGTAATCATGTCACGCTTATGCCGCTTGATGCCGATCTTCACGCCGAGGGGCTTTGTTCCAGCTTTGCCGAAGATGAACAGGGCACGATATGGGATTATCTGCTTTCTGGTCCCTTTGCAACGCTGGCCGAATACACTGATTATGTGCGGATGATGGCGTCATTAAAGGATGTGTTCTTTTTTGCCATTCAGGATAATGCAACTGGCCGTTTTGTTGGCGTTGCATCCTATTTACGCATAAATCCGACGGCGGGATCGATTGAGGTTGGCCATATCTGCTTCGCTCCTGCCTTGCAGGCAACCATTGGTGCAACCGAGGCGATGTTCATGATGATGCGATGGGCGTTTGAGGCCGGTTATCGTCGCTATGAATGGAAATGTAATGCACGCAATCTGCGGTCGCGGCGCGCCGCCCAGCGGCTTGGCTTTTCCTATGAAGGCGTGTTTCGTCAGGCATTAGTTGCCAAAGGGCATAATCGCGATACCGCATGGTTTGCCGCCATTGATGCCGAATGGCCGGCGCTGAAACTGGCATTTACGACATGGCTTGATATGTCGAATTTTTACGCCGAGGGATGCCAGTATCAATCCCTATCCAAATTGACCGCACCCATACTTGTTGCGCACGATCCGGCTTTGGCGTGAGCTGACAATATTTCAGCCCTAAACCCATCCCCTGACAAAATCTTCCTGCGCTTCTGTTTCGATACTGCCCGGTCGCGCCTGTCTGATCGCCGTAATCGCCGCCGCACCGTCAATGCCAAAACGCCTCAGCAAAACTCCGGCGATCATGCCGGTACGCCCTAATCCGGCCTGACAATGTATCGCTATGGTCTGGCCGCTACGGATGCGTGTCTCAAGCTGATCCAGTAGCAGACGAAGCGCTTCCGTCTGGTCACTATGTGGAATGTCGTGATCGCGGATTGGAAAGCTGGCACTTTCAAGTCCCGCCTTGTTTATGATGTCATCAAGGGCGTTCACCCCCAACCGGACACGGTCATCTGCCTCAAGCAGCGACAGCACAAAGCCCGCACCAACCGCCGCCAGCTTTTCAACATCGGTCTTAATATCATCATCACTGCCACCGTCTGCCAGCATTCCGGGGCAGGACGCCAGCAGAATGGCACCCATACCACAACCTTGTTCGGTGTCATCTGAATGGCGCAATGCGCTTATATCCAGCTGGTTCCAGAATGGTTTGTCTATCTGCCTATCCCCCCATAACATGTCTGACCCAATAATATTTTCAGGGGTCACACCGGACAGCCATCATAGTTCAGCTTAATGGCCACCACCCATGGCACCGATCTTAACCGAATAATCAACAGCAACACCATAGTCTGGATCATCATCACTATTGATAATGATCTGACCGGATCGCGATAGCAGCTTCTGGCAGTCAGGTGACAGATGCCGCAACATGATCTGCTTGTTGCTGGCGGCATATTTGCCGGCAATATCCTCAATCGCCTGCAAACCTGACTGATCGACAATGCGTGACTCGGCAAAATCTAGGATCACCATCTTTGGGTCGTTGCTGATATCAAACAGTTCGATGAAACTGGCAGTTGAACCAAAGAAAAGCGGGCCTCTTATGTCATAGACCAATGCGCCTGCTTCACGAACCGAAGGTCGCGTTGACGCCTGAATGCGTTTTGCCGCATTCCACGCATAGACCAGCGCCGAGATAATAACGCCAACGATCACCGCTATGGCCAGATCCTTGTAAACGGTTACCGCCGTCACCAGAATGATGACAAAGGCATCGGCGCGCGGTACGCGCCGCATTATCATCAGTGAATTCCACGCAAAGGTACCAATCACCACCATGAACATCACCCCAACCAGCGCGGCTAGCGGTATCATTTCAATCAGCTCTGATGTGAACAGAATGAAACCCAGCAGGAACAAAGCCGCGGCAATGCCGGCCAGACGCGTGCGCCCGCCTGATTTCACATTGATCATCGACTGACCAATCATCGCACAGCCACCCATACCGCCAAAGAAACCAGTCACAAAATTGGCCGCGCCCTGGGCAACGCATTCGCGCGAGGCACCGCCGCGCTGGTTGGTCAGATCGCCCACCAGATTCAATGTCAGCAGACTCTCGATAAGGCCGATCGCCGCCAGAATAACGGCATAGGGAAAAATGATGCTTAATGTTTCCATATTCATCGGTACATCCGGCAAGGCAAATTGCGGCAGGCCGCCTGCGACACTTGCCATGTCACCAACGCGAAAGACTTCCAGATCACCAATAATCACAATCAATGTCACCGTTACGATCGCGACCAGCGGTGCCGGAATGGCTTTCGTAATCTTCGGCGTGATCCAGATCACCGCCATAGTGATGGCAACCAGCGCCAGCGTCATATACAGCATCGGGCCTGCCATCCAGCTTGATGTGCCATCGGCATTGACAATCTGAAACTGTTGCAACTGTGCCAGACCGATCACAATCGCCAACCCGTTGACAAAGCCCAGCATCACCGGATGCGGCACCATGCGGATAAATTTGCCAAGCCGGAAGATACCTGCCAGCAACTGTAAAATGCCCATCAGCACCACTGTCGCAAACAGATATTCCGCCCCATGATCCATGACGAGGGCGACCATCACCACGGCCAGGGCACCGGTGGCGCCCGATATCATGCCCGGGCGGCCACCAAACACCGCGGTGATCAGGCCGACGATAAAAGCGGCATATAATCCGACAAGCGGTGCCACGCCGGCAACAAAGGCAAAGGCGATGGCTTCGGGCACTAATGCCAATGCCACTGTCAGGCCGGACAATATCTCGGTCTTGGCCTGCATGGGGGTAAATACTGTTGATGAAGGGTTTGAGTCAGCGTCAGTCATGGCAGGCATGCCAAGCATTTTGGCGATACCGTGGAAAAAGGGGTTGGGCATAATATCTCGATTTCGGGTTCTTAAGGAGCTTGCGGGCTTTGGGGCTTAGGGGTTTGGGGAGCCAGAGATATGCCCTGTATCATGTCTTTTGACAACCCGTTGCCGCGAACTAGATGCGTGGTTTCCGAAAAATATGCTATATCTGAAACAATCCACGGGGGTGTGATGACGTGAGATGACGTGACAAGAGGAACAAAGCCCGATGACGCCCACACAGAATGCTGATATGCCCACTGGTCTAAATGCCGGAATCTACGCCGATATACGCGCCGCCATTGCCAGGATATGCGCTGAATTTCCCGGCAGCTATTGGCGAGCGCTGGATGCTGACCGTGCTTATCCTGATGCCTTTGTGGCGGCCTTGACCGAGGCAGGATATCTGGGATGTCTGATACCCGAGGCCTATGGTGGCGCTGGCCTTGATCTGACCGCCGCCGCCATCATTCTTGAGGAAATTCACAAAAACGGCGCGAATGCAGCCGCGTGTCATGCGCAGATATATACGATGGGAACATTGCTGCGGCATGGCAGTGATGCCCAGAAAAGCACCTATCTGCCGCGCATTGCCGATGGTTCCCTGCGGCTTCAGGCCTTTGGCGTCACCGAGCCGACTTCGGGCACCGATACGCTGGCGCTACAGACGACAGCGCGGCGTGATGGCGATAGCTATGTCATTAATGGCCAGAAAATCTGGACATCACGCGCGGAACATTCCGATCTGATGTTGCTTCTGGCGCGCACCACGCCGCGTGACGAAGTTACCAAACGCAGTGACGGCCTGTCGGTATTCCTGCTTGATCTGAAAAGCCTGCTAGGTAAGGGCGTCACCATTCGCCCGATCCGCACGATGATCAATCACGCCACCACCGAGGTGTTTTTCGATAATGTTACGATACCGGCTGACGCACTTATCGGCACCGAGGGGAAAGGCTTTCGCTATATTCTGTCGGGGATGAATGCCGAGCGGATTCTGATCGCAGCCGAATGTATTGGCGATGCCAAATGGTTTATCGAAAAGGCCAGTGCCTATGCCGCTAACCGTTCGGTCTTTGGCCATCCGATTGGCAAAAATCAGGGCATCCAGTTTCCGCTGGCCAGGGCCTATGCGCATATGGTTGCGGCCGAGGCCATCGTCTATCGCGCCGCCGCCTGTTATGATGCAGGCGATGATCCCGGTGCCGATGCGAATATGGCAAAAATGCTGGCGGCAGACGCATCTTGGGAAGCGGCCGAGGCCTGTATGCAGACGCATGGCGGCTTTGCCTTTGCCGAAGAATATGACATCGAGCGGAAATTCCGTGAAACGCGGCTTTACCAGATCGCGCCGATTTCGACCAATTTGATACTGTCCTATATTGCCGAGCGGGTTCTGGGCCTACCAAAATCCTATTAATCTGAGGCCGCATGTAACATTTTCTATGAAAGGGTGCTGCGATGAATTTTGATGACTGGATTGGCCGCAGTTTCAGCCGGACTGATATCATAACACCGCGTCTTGTCACGCATTTTACCGAAACCTTCTCGCCACATATGTATCAGAATGCCGATGTGCCGCTTGGCTTGTTCTGGTGTCTATGTCCGGATGCGGTACCGGCTTCGCAAATTGGCGGGGATGGTCATCCGAAGCTTGGTAATTTTCTGCCTGATATCGGCTATGAACGGCGCATGTGGGCTGGCGGTGCCCTGACTTTTTCCGGCACCTTCAAAGTCGGCGACAGCGTCACCAAAACCACGACCATCCGCGATATCCAGTTCAAACGCGGCAAAAGCGGTAATTTATGTTTTGTCACCATCGGCCATGATTATCACGTTGCCGATGATCTGATCATTGCCGAGCGTCAGGACGTTGTCTATCGCGAAACTGTCGGCAAGACCGCCCCGATAGCTCCCGCCACGCATGCTGATGACGCCACGCTTGCCGCTTGGCAGGTCACGCCAACCACGCTGATGATGTTCCGCTATTCGGCGCTTACTTTTAATGGCCATCGTATTCATTACGATCAACCCTACGCTACCTCGGTCGAAGGTTATAAGGGTTTGCTTGTGCATGGGCCGATGCAGGCGACCTTACTGCTTAATCTTGCCGCCAGTTACAAAGGTCATCAGCCCGCCACATTTTCCTATCGTGGTGTAGCCCCACTTGTGCTTGGCGGGGCAATCGATGTTACACTTGCCGGCGATGGCTCGGATCAGCTCGGCGGCTATGTTACCGCCGCTGATGGCACCATAACAACAAAGGCAGAAATCACATGACACATATCATTCCCACAACGATGCTATTTGTCCCGGGGGATCGGCCAGACCGACTTGCAAAAGCGGCTGTCACAGGGGCTGACGCCATAGTTATGGATCTCGAAGACGCTGTTATACCCGAAAATAAAGCCGCCTGCCGTGCCACCCTTGAAAGCCTCACCGCCTTTGAGGTGCCGCTATTTGTGCGCTGTAATGGTGCCGACAGTGAATGGTTTGCCGATGATCTGGCCGTTATAGCTGACTCGGTTGCCGCGGGGGTCATTATACCAAAAACAGAGACCCCTAATCAGATTGATGCGGTACAGGCTGTTCTTGGCAAGGATGCTTTTATCATTGCGCTTGTTGAAACAACACGCGGCATTGCCAGTCTTGCCGACATTCTGGCGCATTCAGGCGTGGCCGTATGTGCCTTTGGTCATCTGGATTTTGCCCTTGATCTTGGCACCAGTCCGGATTGGGAGCCGTTATTATATGCCCGCCATCAACTTGTCTTGCAATCACGTCTGGCGAACAAGCCAAAGCCGCTTGATGGTGTCAGTGTCGAAATTGATGATATCGATGCGGTCAGTGCATCGGCCATGCGCGCACGTGCTATGGGGTTTGGTGGCAAGCTTCTTATTCATCCTAATCATGTCGATCCGGTGATGGCTGCCTTTGTGCCGGATAAGCAAGCCTATCAATGGGCGCTTGCTGCGGTCGGCCAGTCACAGGCAGGTGCTGCCGCCAAAATGGATGGCCAGATGCTTGATTTGCCCGTGATAAAAAAAGCGAAACAGATTATTCGGGATTATGAAAATCATAACAAAATGAAGTCATAGCCTGATTTGTATGTGGAGTGAGCAATGTCCGAAAAAGAACTTGATGGGTTGTTTGTCATCAGCATCGAACAGGCAGTGGCCGCGCCATATGCGTCGTGCAAACTTGCCGATGCTGGTGCGCGCGTTGTCAAAATAGAACGTCCCGAAGGGGATTTCGCGCGTAAATATGATGCTGATGCCCTTGGCAGTAGCTCGTATTTTGTCTGGCTTAATCGTGGCAAGGAATCATTGCGCCTTGATCTGAAAGATGCTGATGATCTGGCGATGTTGCACCGGATGATCGCCAGGGCAGATATATTCATCCAGAATTTGATGCCCGGGGCGATTGAACGTCTCGGCTTTTCTTCACAAAGCCTGCGCGATACATATCCGCGCCTGATCACCTGTGATATCAGTGGCTATGGATCAACCGGCGAATTCAGCCAGATGAAAGCCTATGATTTTCTTGTTCAGGCCGAAGTTGGGCTGGCGCAAATCACCGGTGCACCGCAGGCACCAGGCCGTGTTGGCGTGTCTATCTGCGATATTGCCGCCGGCATGACAGCCTATCAGGCGATTTTGCAGGCGATCATCGCACGTTACAAAACGGGTCTAGGGCGCGGCATTGAGGTGTCATTATTCGGTGCCTTGGCTGACTGGATGAATGTGCCATATCTGCAACATCATTATGGCGGCAAGACCATTTCACGCCCGGGGCTTCATCATCCTTCTATTGCGCCATATGGTGCTTATCAATGTGGTGACGGGCAGGTCATTCTGATCTCGATCCAGAATGAACGCGAATGGAAGCGTCTATGTGCCGAGGTGCTGGGCGATCCGTCCGTAGCCAGCGACAGCCGTTTTGCCAGCAATATTGCACGGGTCGAAAATCGGGTAGAACTTGATGCCATGATCCTGTCTGTTTTTGCACAACATAATATTCAGGTGGTCGCTGATCTGCTCAAGG
>JBMZPN010000014.1:0-20907 GCA_049620845.1 Puniceispirillum sp. (SeqCode) | reverse complement strand
ACATTATCAAGCGTCCGTCTGGTACGCGCCCAGCCCTTGACCCTGAATCCCAGACTGGCAAAGCGCGTCGCAATAACACTGCCAATCGCCCCGACGCCCATGATGCCGATCACCGCACCTGTTGCGGGGCGTTGTTCAAGCGGCTTCCAGATTTTGTCAGTTTGCTGGGCGCGATAATGCGCACCGTCACGCCACATATCCAGCGCATTCAGTATCGCCCAATGGCTCAGCGCATCTGACATATCCGGATCAACCAGCCGCACCAATGGCACCGAACGCGGGGTCGTATCATCGCCCATCATATGATCGACGCCCTGGCCTTGCATGATAATCCCGCGCAAATTAGGCATCTTTGCCAGCACGCCTCTTGGCGGTGCCCAGACCAGGGCAATATCCGCCTGCATACCGCTATCCGTTTCCAGATCGACAATATCAAAATCGGTCAGTAAAGGTGTCAGCCGCTGCCGCCACATGTCGCGGCCATGATCATCTCCGTAAAACCCAATCGAAACCATACGTCTATCTTCCTGTCACTTTACCGCAACGCTAACATGTCTTTATGATGCGCCTATCCTTGGATCAGGGCAAGAATAGCTTTATGAAGTTCGGCGGTGCCCGCACAGACAAGACTGCTGGTCGTTGCCAGATCAATATCATTGCCGTCAAAGTCAGTGACAATCGCACCTGCCCCGCGCATCACCTGTACAACCCCCATGATATCATGCGGTGCCAGACTATCTTCAATCACCGCATCGATATAGCCAGCGGCCAGAAGCCCGAAATTATGGCAGTCACCACCGTAATTGGTGATCTTGGCCTGCGCGCTGATTTTGTTGAAAGCAACCAGACCTTGTGGTGAAAAAGCCTCAGGCGAGGTGGTAGCAATATTGGCATCGTTAATCGCCGTTACCGTGCTTGCTGTCAGCTTGGTGCCGTTCAGAACACTGCCAGCCGCCGTACCGACATAGGTTTCGTCAAGTACCGGCATGTCGATCATACCTGCAATCGGCCGGTCATCATGCGTCACCCCGACCAATGTACCAAAGGCTGGTTTGCCGCTGACAAAGGCCTTGGTGCCATCAATCGGATCAATAACCCATTTATAGGCACCGCTTCCGGCACCATCATCGCCGGACAATGCTTCGCTAAGACCGAATTCCTCGCCAACAATAATATCATCGGGAAATTGCGCGGCGATCGCCTCGCGTAATGCCTGTTCAACCGATCTATCGGCAATCGTGACCGGACTGCTATCGGCTTTTGTCATGACGTCGGGAAGCGCGCGGAAATATCTATCTATGATAGGACGCGATAGATCAGTCAGACTCGCCAAAAACAAAGCCAGCTCGTCATTGTCGAGCTGGCCTGCGCTAGTTGCTGATAATTTCTTAGCTGTCGGTGCCATTCGCCGCAATTTCTGCCGCGATATCGTCAGCGCTTGGCAAAGCAACTGGTGCGTCTGCCTGCTGGCGAAGCCAGGCGATCATATTTGCACGATCACTGGCTTTCTTCAGACCAACGAAATTCATCTTGGTGCCTGGCATATAGACCTTCGGTTTTGCCAGAAATGCGTTCAGCGCCGCGTAATCCCACGCGCCGCCAAATCCGGCCATTGCCGCCGAATAGGCAAAGCCTTCACTGGCACCTTTTGCGGCATTGACGATATTCCACAAACCGGGGCCAACCTTGGAAGGGCCGCCAGCATTGAACACATGGCAGGCAGTACATTTCTTGGATAATTTTTCACCCGCGGCAAGATCGGCATCGGCCAGCATCGCCATAATAGGCTCAGGGCCCTTGGCAGCAGGCGCGGCATCGGCAACGGCTGACGTCTCCGGCACCTCAATCACATAGGCATTTTCCGCAAGTTCACTATGCGGCACCATAATCTCGGCCAGCTTTACACCACCCATCAGCAACAAGCCTGCCATAAGAAAACCAGCAAAGAGTTTATTTAATCCCAATTCGTCCATTGAACTTCCCGAAGCCGGGCTCCTCATAAATCATTGCAACCATATGGCACTAACACACCAGTCTTACGAAGGATAAGTACCGAAAATATTGCATTCTCTCAACCCCAACATCACTTATTTGGATTATTTACTTTGCGAAAACCCCAAATATGTGATGAATTGCCTCATCATGGCAAAAAACAACGCAAAAATCATCATTATTCCGGCGCGCATGGCCGCCAGCCGCCTACCAGGCAAGCCGCTGGCTGAAATTGCCGGAAAACCAATGATTCAGCATGTATGGGAGCGCGCTATAGAGGCCGATATCGCCCCTGTCTATGTTGCGACAGATGATCGCGCTATTGTCGATATCATCACATCAGCTGGTGGCAAGGCCGTTATGACACGTTCCGATCACCCGTCAGGCTCGGATCGGGTGTTCGAAGCGGTCGAAACCATCGATCCGGACCGGCATATCGACCATATTCTCAATCTGCAAGGCGATCTGCCCGAACTGGCACCCGAAATACCCGCGCTTCTGGCCGACTGTCTGCAAACGACAGGTGCTGATCTGGCGACTTTGGTGACCAAGGCCAGTGCCGAGGAAGCCAGCCGCCCGCAGGTCGTAAAAGCCGTTGTAAGCTGGCAGGATAACGGCTTCGGCAAGGCGCTCTATTTCAGCCGCGCCGCCATTCCGACAGGCGCCGAAACACTTTATCATCATATTGGCGTATATGGCTGGACACGCGCCGCCCTGACACGCTTTGTGTCCTTGCCGCCATCGCCGCTTGAACAGGCCGAAAAGCTTGAACAGCTTCGCGCTCTGGAAGCCGGCATGCAGATAGCTACCGGTTTCATTGACATTGCGCCGGGTGGAATTGATACTGCAGACGATTTGGAACGTGCGCGCCAGCGTATGACAAAATAGGCATTTCGCCTTTTCACCACCAACTATGAGGTACATCGTGAGTGATAGCCCAACGCAACTAGCTGGCAAAAAAGTCGCCTTTCAGGGGACTCTGGGTGCCTATTCGCATATGGCCTGCCGCGCTGTCATGCCTGATGCCGAGGCGTTACCCTATCCGTCATTTGAAGATATGCTGGCCGCTGTCCAGCAAGGCGATGCCGATTGCGCGATGGTGCCGGTTGAAAATTCGATCGCGGGTCGTGTTGCCGATATTCATCACCTGCTTCCCGGATCGGGTCTGTTCATCACTGGTGAGCATTTTCAACGCGTCAATCATCATCTGCTTGCGCCCCGCGGCGCCACGCTTGAAGGCCTTGTCGAAGTGCATAGCCATGCCCAGGGTCTGGCACAATGCCGCGAGCGGCTGCACAAGCTGGGTCTGACACCGATCATGCATAGCGACACTGCCGGTGCGGCCAAAGATGTGGCGGCGCGCGGCGACAAGCAGATTGGCGCGATTGCCTCGCGGCTTGCTGGCGAAATCTATGATCTGGATGTGCTGATTGAATCGGCTGAAGATGCCGAACATAACACCACCCGCTTTTTGATCATGGAACGCGAAGCTGTCACGCCGACGCATAAAGCTTCATCTGATACGGCCATGGTCACAACCATAGTGTTCAGCCTGCGGTCGGTGCCTGCCGCCCTGTATAAAGCGCTTGGCGGTTTTGCCACCAACGGCATCAATCTGACCAAACTTGAATCCTATATACGCCCGGGGTTTCACGAATCGGCGCAATTCTACATGGATGTTGATGGTCATATCGAAGATCATGCCATGCAGAACGCGATGGAAGAATTGCATTTCTATTGCCAGAAAGATGCTGTCCATGTGCTTGGCACCTATCCGGCCAGCGGTCTGCGTGGCCGCGACATGGATTAGCCACAGCTTTTCACGCATCAGCACATATAAAATGCTTGTCGATTCCAGAGGATTGCCGCATATATGTCTGCAGGAAGGCTGGGTGGACGTTGCCCCCGCCAATCCGGTCAGGTCCGAAAGGAAGCAGCCGCAGTGGGATGCTTACGGGTCGTCCAGTCTTCCGCTTTCGCCAGATATTTATCCCCAGATATTTATGTTTTGTTAAAAATGATCGCGTCATACCCTTGGGCATTCGCATTCTTCGGGGTAACATGTATTTTCGAAAGCGTAACTTTGGTACAGGGCAAGGGGTAATCTCAGCGACATGAACGAAACGGCCACCACAGCCTATCGCGTTCTGGCACGCAAATACCGTCCAGAGACGTTTTCAGCACTCATCGGACAGGATGCATTGGTGCGCACCCTCGGCAACGCCTTGTCGCTTGGCCGGCTTGCCCATGCCTTTGTCCTGACTGGCGTTCGCGGCGTCGGCAAAACCTCGACCGCTAGGCTTCTTGCCAAAGGCCTGAACTGCATCGGTGCCGATGGTAAAGGCGAAGCCACGCTTGAGCCATGCGGCATATGCGAATCCTGTACGGCCATCGCCGCCGGACGCCATGTTGACGTTCTGGAAATTGACGCGGCCAGCCATACTGGCGTTGATGATGCGCGTGAAATTATCGAAGCGGTCAACTACCGTCCGGTTTCGGCGCGATATAAAATCTATATTATCGATGAAGTCCACATGATGTCGAAAAGCGCCTTTAACGCGCTGCTCAAGACATTGGAAGAACCGCCCGACGCGGTAAAATTCATTTTCGCCACAACCGAAATCCGCAAAGTTCCGGTAACCATCCTGTCACGCTGTCAGCGCTATGACCTGCGGCGCGTGCCTGCCAGCATGCTGGCATCGCATCTTGAGATGATTTGCACCAAGGAAAACATCAAGGCCGATGCTGGTGCACTTGCCGCCATTGCCAGCGCCGCCGAGGGATCGGTTCGTGACGCCCTGTCCTTGCTGGATCAGGCCGCCGCCATGACAGCCGATACATTATCTGCCGAATCGGTTGCCGACATGCTGGGCAGACCCGGTCGTGCCGAAGCGCTGGACTTGCTGAAATCGGTTCTGGCCAATGACATTGCCAGTGCGCTGGCATCTTTTAACGACATCTATCAACGCGGCGCCGAACCCGAAATGCTGATCGCCGATCTGCTTGATATCGTGCATAATGCCAGCCTATGCGCAACAGGCGGTTCCAGTGCCACACTGATCGAGGGCGAACGCGCGCCTATCGAAGAGCTGGCCGCTCTGGGCATCGCCAAACTTGGGCGGGCATGGCAAATCCTGCTCAAAGGTCATGGCGAGCTGAATGCCGCGCCAAATCCGGCCACCGCATGTGAAATGCTGTTGATCCGTCTGGCACATGCCGCACAGATGCCAAGCCCCGATGAAATTCTGCGCGCTTTACCCGACACCGCCGCGAACGCGACAGATGGCACGACAGGTGGCACCTCAGCAGGCACGGCTCAGGAAACGCCCGCAAGCACAGCCGCAAACCCGCCTGCTAACCCACCAGCCAGCACACCATCATCCAGCGCCCCGCCATCAGATACCATGAGTGCATCAGGCGCCATGTCGGCCACCTCATCCACCAATGCCGCCATCGAACAGCAGCCTGAACAGCAATCCTGGCCAGCGCCTGATATTGCCACCGAAACAGCCCCCGTCAGTCCGACGATCCAGCTAAACACGCTTGCCGATATCGCCGCTTTGGCCGAGGAAAAAGGCGAGATGCTTTTGGCGGCATTGATCCGCAATCATGTCCGGCTTGTGGCATTGCAACCCGGGCTTTTGGAAATCGCCCTGTCGGGTAAACCGCCGGAAAAATTCCTTGGCGACCTTGCCCAGCATCTGCGGCATTGGACAGGCGCGCGCTGGCTGGTGTCGCTATCTGACGAACCCGCTGGCAAGACATTGGCCGAAGCCAAGGCTGATGCCGCCGCAGAACGTCTTGATGCCATCGCCAAAACGCCGCTTGTTGCCAAAATTACATCTGTATTTCCCGGCGCAACGATCGAAGATATCACCGCCATTGATGCACCTGTCAACGAACTGGGCAAAGATACTGACGCCTATGATGAAGAGGATACCGACTGATGCGCAATATGATGGGCATGATGAAAAAGGCACAGGAAGTCCAGAGCCGCATTCAGGCCTTGCAGGATGAAATGGCCAGCGCCCGCTTTTCGGCCAGCGTTGCCAGTAACGCTGTCACCGTCACGGTAAATGGCAAAGGCCAGCTTGAAGCTGTCAAGATCGAACCCGACGCACTTGCCAGCAACGATAGCGACATGCTCGAAGACCTGATCCTGCTGGCAAGTAACCGCGCGCGCGATGAAGCCGAAGCGGCGATGAAATTGCAGATGGCTGATATAACCGGCGGATTGCAATTACCGCCAGGCATGAATCTGCCCTTTTGACCGCGCCACCGGTCATATGTTCACTGACTAGGTATAATGATCTGACATGGACTCATCTCTGGAAAATCTGATCCGGCGTCTTGGTCGGCTTCCCGGCCTTGGTCCCCGTTCGGCGCGCCGTGCGGTACTTTTCCTGCTCAAAAACCGTGACCGCCTGATGTTGCCACTGGCCAGAGAATTGCACGATATCGCCAGCACCGTGCGTCCCTGTGTCGATTGTGGCAATCTTGATACGGCGGATCTATGTCATATCTGCAAGGATGACCGGCGCGATAAAAGCCGTATCTGCGTTGTCGAGGATGTAGGTGATCTATGGGCGATGGAACGCGCGGCGGTTTATCGTGGCCGCTATCATGTGCTTGGCGGCACCTTAAGCGCGCTTGACGGACGCGGGCCCGATGATCTGGCTATCGATCGTTTGGTACGGCGGGCGCAGAATGATGATGTGGTTGAGGTTATTCTGGCACTATCGGCAACTGTCGATGGCCAGACAACAGCGCATTATATCGCCGAAAAGCTGGCACCCTATAATCTTGATGTCACACGGCTTGCGCATGGCGTACCTGTTGGCGGCGAACTTGACTATCTGGATGATGGTACCTTGGCACAGGCGCTCAAAGCCCGCGCCAAAATAAGCCCGAAATAAGCCCCAAAAAACGAATGTTCCTATGATCCTAGCAGATCACCTGATGGTTTTTCTGGCGGCATATCGCTGACAGCTTTTGCGTCCAGCACTTCGATTTCGGCAATTTTATCACCGCGCGAAGTAATCTTGCGTGTCGATGTCTGAATGTCGGCAATATCCTTTTCGGCTTGCGAAAAATGCGATGCCAGCTTGCCCACCCGATCATCCAGCCGCCTTACATCCTGCATCATCATATCGACCTGAGTCTGAATCAGACCTGCCGCTTCATGCATCCGCGCATCCCGCAAAATCGCCCGCACCGTATGCAGAATCAGCATCAGATTATCCGGCCCCGCCATATAGACATGCTTGCGGCGGCTTTCGTCAACCAGTCGCGGCAATTGAATATTGATCTCGGCATAGACCGACTCGGATGGCAGAAACAAGATCGCGCTTTCGGCTGTTTCCCCCGGAATGATATATTTTGCGGCAATGTCATTAATATGCTTTTTGACATCGGCTTCCAGCCCGCGGCGCGCCACATCACGGCTTGACTCATCGGGGGCATCGACAAGCCGCCGATAACTTTCCAGCGGAAATTTTGAATCGATACAGATAGCACCTGGTGGGTTCGGCAAGGCCAGCAGACAATCAACCCGTTTGCCATTACCCAATGTCGCCTGAAAATCATAGGCGCTGTCCGGCAAGGCATCGCGCACCAGATTTTCCAGCTGGACTTCGCCGAAACTACCGCGCGCCTGCTTATTCGACAGAATATTCTGTAATTGCGTGACCTGTCCGCTCAAAGCTGAAATATGCGCATTTGCCTCGCTTATAACGACCAGCTTTTCCGCCATGCCGGTCAACTGTTTATTTGTCCGTTCATTCTGGTCACGCAAGGATTGTTCCAGCCTAGTGCCAAGCCGGCCTTCGGTCTCGGACATTTGCGCGGCTATGACGCGTTGCAATTCAGCCGACTGGCTGGATAGCTGTGATAGCTGGCCGCGTAATTCGGCCAGCCCGTCATCCTGTTGTGGCGCTGTTTTTTGCCGTGACATCGCGACAAAGACACCCCCACACATGACCGCAACAATGCCTAGCAGGATCATTTCAAGTGCTGACATTTACCAACCCTTCCTTTCACCATTGGCTCAACCGAAATATTCTGACCAGTCTCTTGATAGACTGTAACAGGTAAAAGCGCCATAACTCTATTGAACCATGTGCTAATACAGCTACATTTAGGTAAACAGATGCGTTGTCAAACTTGACGCGCCGCGCCCCTTCTTCTAATGCAGGGGGTATATTTGCCAGATTATGATAAAGGACATATCACTGTTATGGGTGCGCATGTAGCCAATATTCTACCGATTATTAAATTGCCTGACCCCGTGTTGCGCGAAAAGGCTGTTGCTGTGCCTGAAGTCACCGATGGCATCCGCAACCTGCTTGATGACATGGCCGTCACCATGTATGACGCACCGGGCATTGGCCTTGCCGCGCCACAGATCAATATTTCCGAACGCCTTATCGTCATGGATTGCGGCAAGGATGAAACGCCCGAACTTTACAAGATGATCAATCCCGAAATCATCGAATCATCCGAAGACCAGTCGATTCTCGAAGAAGGTTGCCTGTCGATCCCTGACCAGACCGCCGAAGTCACCAGACCAGCCACTGTCACCGTGCGTTATACCGATATTGACGGCGACACCCAGATGCTGACCGCCGAAGGTCTGTTGGCCGCCTGTGTCCAGCATGAAATCGATCATCTGAACGGCGTCCTGTTCATCGATCATATCTCGCGGCTCAAACGCGACATGATCATTCGTCGGGTGATGAAAGAAATGCGGCAATCATCGTCCAAATCTTAAGAGGCAGATCCAATGGGTAAATTGCGCATTGTCTTTATGGGAAGTCCGGATTTCGCCATCCCCGCCCTTGATCTGCTGGCACAAAATCATGAAATATGCGCGGTCTATACGCAGCCGCCACGCCGATCCGGTCGCGGTATGCAGGAACAGCCAGTGCCGCTTGCCCGCCATGCGCTGGATATGGGTCTGCCGGTGCAATGGCCAGCCACATTGCATGACAAACATGTGCAAGATGAACTTGCCGCCTATGATGCCGATCTGTTCATCGTCGTTGCCTATGGTTTGCTTTTGCCGCAAGCCGTTCTTGATATCCCGCGTTATGGCTGTCTGAACGGGCATGCTTCCTTATTGCCGCGCTGGCGTGGCGCAGCACCGATCCAGCGTGCCATCGAAGCGGGCGACAGTGAAACTGGCATCAGTATCATGTTGATGGAAGCTGGGCTTGATACGGGTCCGGTTCTGGCCACCCGCGCCATAGCCATCACAGACGACATGAATGCAGGCGATCTGCATGATGCGCTGGCCAGCCTGAATGCAGCACTTCTTGATGAAACAGTGATCGCACTTGACGATGCGCTTCTGAACCGCACACCACAATCCGATCAAGGCGTGACCTATGCGGCCAAGATTTCCGGCAGTGATGCCCATATTGACTGGCACAAAAGCGCCGCCGCGCTAGCCTGTCATATTCGCGCCTATGCACCCTATCCGGGGGCATGGTGTAACGGGCCTAAAGGCCGCATCCGCATTCTTGCAGCGCAGCCTGCGCCCCTGCCGCATGATGCCACTGGCCAGCCCGGTTCATTTGCCGGACAGGATGATAAGGGCAACATGCTGGTCAATACGGGCGATGCTGTCCTATGCGTCACCAGCGTTCAGCCTGCTGGCAAAAAACCTATGCCATCACGCAACTTTCTAAATGGCGTTCAACTCGCCACTGGCGACATGCTGGCAGGTGATGATCCCGCATGACCAGACGCGTTTTTATCACCGTTGAATATGACGGCGCGCCCTTTGTTGGCTGGCAGCGTCAGGATAACGGCATCACTGTCCAGCAAAAGCTCGAAGAGGCCGCCTTTGCCTTCACCGGTGAAAATATTCCTGTTCAGGGGGCAGGCCGTACCGATTCCGGCGTCCATGCGCTCGGACAGGTGGCGCATCTTGATGTACCGGAAAAATTTGCACCCAATCGTGTCATGGAAGCGCTCAATGCGCATCTGTCACATACAGCCATCAGCGTGCTTGACGCCTATGAGGTGCCCGATGATGCGCATGCGCGCTTTTCGGCAATTGGACGGCGTTATCTATATCGTATCCTGCCCCGCCGCCAGCCGCCTGCGATTGATGCTGGCCGTGTCTGGCATCACAAACATCCGCTTGATGCCGATGCCATGCAGGCCGGTGCCGATATGCTGATCGGAAAGCATGATTTCAACAGCTTTCGCGCCGCCCAATGTCAGGCTGAATCATCCATACGCACGCTAGATATGCTTCGCGTTGAACAGGTGGGTGCAGAAATACATCTGCATGTCGAAGCCAGATCATTCCTGCATCATCAGGTGCGCAATATCACCGGAACATTGGCACTAGTCGGCACCGGAAAATGGCAGCCTGACGATGTAAAGGCCGCGCTGGAAGCAGCCGACCGGAGCGCCGCCGGACCAACCGCACCGCCGCATGGCTTATATCTGACCGATGTGTTTTATCCGGATGGTATTGGCAAGCGCGTCTGAACAGCCCAAAGCAGGGTCACATCAGTCGCGAATGACAGCCCGACCATGCCCGCGGCGACCCAGCCGCCTTTGCCTAGCTGATCCTTGCCAACACGCCAGAGCCAGTAACATGTCCAGATGGCAATCGGCAACACCAGCACCAGATAGGCATGGTTGCCACTCGATACGGTCGCCAGCTGGGTCAGTCCGACCAGCAGCTGCTGTACATTTTCAATCCAGAAAAACGGAAGCAAAAAGGCAAAATTGCGTTCCGCCAGACCAAGCTGTTTCAGGGCAAACAGAAATACCAAAGCCAGCAGAACCAGCCCGACAAGCTGGACAATCATCGTTGTCACGAAAATTGACGGCGCATTTTTCAAGGTTGGATAGATTGTCACCATAGCGGTAAAGATCATCGATGCCCATATCGCATGCCACAGCCCTTTGGCATCGGTCTGATAGACATCATCCATCGATGCTTTGCCGGTCATGACCCGCAAACTATGTCCGACATAGAAAAGCAGAACGCGTGGCGACAAACTCAATGTTTCTTGCTGCATATCTATGCTGCCTCAAAATAACTGGCCAGCATATTTTCATATATGGCCGATAAAATATCGATATCTGCAATCGCCGTATGTTCGTCAACCTTATGCATTGTCCGCCCGACCAGCCCGAATTCGGCAACTGGGCATATTGCGGTGATAAACCTTGCATCCGACGTGCCGCCACTTGTTGAAAGCTGTGGCTTATCTCCGGTCACCTTGCTGATCGCCGCGATCATTATATCGGTCAGCAACCCCGGTTCGGTCAGAAACGGATGCGCCGATGCGCGCCAGTCGGCATGCCATGTCCCGCCGATACGCGCGAAATGTTCTTCAAGCCAGCCGATCAGACTATCGGCTGTATGTTCGGTATTGAAGCGGATATTAAACCGCGCCTGTGCGCGTGCGGGAATCACATTGCCTGCCGGATTATTCGTATCAATCGACGTTATGGTGGCGGTTGACGGATCAAAATGCGCATTGCCGCCATCCAGTTCACAGCTATTCACCGGTGCCAGCATGTCCAGCAACCGTGCAAATGGATTATCCGCCAGATGCGGATAGGCAACATGACCTTGCGCCCCTTCGACGGTTAGCTGGCATGACAGACTACCACGACGGCCATTCTTGATCACATCGCCGACCGCATCCGGATTTGTCGGTTCGCCAACAACACAAAGATCAGGCACTAAATCATGTTCCTGCACCCATTCGACCAATTTTACCGTGCCATTGACGGCATCGCCTTCTTCATCGCCGGTGAGCATCAGGCTGATAACATGCCCCTTGGCCGGATCAAAACTGTCACTTGCCAGCAGCCGTGTGACCGCCCCGACAAAAGCGGCAATCCCGCCTTTCATATCCGATGCCCCGCGCCCATAGACATTGCCCGCATCAAGCGTGCCTGAAAACGGGTCAAACTGCCACGCATCCGCATCGCCAGCAGGCACGACATCGGTATGTCCGGCAAAACAGAAATGCTTTGTCGGCGCGCCTGATGCTGCTTTGTTGCCCAGCCATGCAAACAGATTATCAATCCGCGCATCACCGTCACCAAAGGCCAGTCGCGTGCATTCAAATCCCAATGCTGTCAGCTCGGTTACCAACACATCAAGCGCGCCCGCATCTGCCGGTGTTACCGACGGACAGCGGATCAGACGTTGGGTCAGGTCAACCGAATATGAAACATCATCCATATGCTAATCCCGAAGCAGATCGTTTACAGATGTCTTTGAGCGTGTTTTTTCGTCAACTTGCTTGATAATCACCGCACATGACAAAGACGGACCCGGGCTTCCATCGGGCAAAGGCTTGCCTGGCAAACTTCCCGGCACCACAACCGAATAGGCCGGCACACGTCCCATATGCACTTCGCCTGTATGACGATTGATGATCTTTGTCGAGGCGCCGATAAATACGCCCATCGACAGAACCGCCCCTTTTTCAACGACAACACCTTCGACAACTTCCGAACGCGCACCGATGAAGCAGTCATCCTCGATCACCACCGGGCCTGCCTGCAATGGCTCAAGCACACCGCCGATACCCGCGCCACCGGACAGATGCACATTCTTGCCGATTTGCGCGCATGAACCTACCGTCGCCCAGGTATCAACCATTGTGCCACTATCAACATAGGCACCAAGATTGATAAAGCCGGGCATAATCACAACGCCAGGTGCCACATAGGCCGAATGGCGCACGACACATCCGGGCACCGCACGAAAACCGGCATCACGGAAACGCTTTTCGTCCCAGCCGCTGAATTTTGGCGGCACCTTGTCCCAGAATGTCGCTTCACCCGCCTGCGGATGCACGACACCGCCCTTGATAACGGTCATGTCATTCAGACGAAATGACAGCAGAACGGCCTTTTTCAGCCACTGATTTACCTGCCACTGATGATCGCCCACAGGCTCGGCAACGCGCATCGTGCCATTATCCAGCAAATCAAGAACTTCGTTGACGGCCTCACGAACAGCACCTTTTGTTTCGGCATTTACACTGTCCCGTGCATCCCATGCCGCGTCAATTTCCTGTTCAAGTTGCGCTGTATCCATTCTGTTCTCCTCGCGTCGTCAAACGACCTTCTGTTTGGTTTCATTTAATATAGGTAGTGATAGTGATGATGAACACCGTAATCAAAGAGCTTTCCGCTAGGCTGCCATTGACAGGCTCGATAAAAAGCTTTTCAGATCATCGGCAACAAAATGCACATAATCCTGATCCGACCCCTTATTGGCAAAATCATGGTCGCTGGCCAGCCAGACTGTGCGCATCCCCAGCGCCGCCGCTGGCTCCAGATTACGCGCCATATCCTCAAGCATCACCGCGCTGGTCGGGTCAATCTGTGTCTTGGCGATGAACTGGTCAAAAGCAGCCACTTCCGGCTTCGGCACATAATCAGCTTCGACAATGTCAAAAATCTGGTCGAAATGATGCCGGATACCATAGGCATTCAGGATGTTTTCGGCATGCGGCACCGTACCATTGGTAAAGATATGCTTGCGGCCGGGCAGTGCGCCTATCATCTGGTCAAGCTCGGCTTCATAGGGCAGATCGCTGACATCAATATCATGCACATAATGCAGAAACGCATCCGGCGTCATATTTTGCTCGACCATTAGCCCGCGCATTGTCGTGCCATAGCGGTGAAACAGGTCTTTTTGAATCACTCTGGCTTCATCTGCTTCAACCTCGAAATGGTTGGCAACAAATTCGGTGATCCTGACCGCGACCCGCACAAACAGATTCGAACGCGCCGGATAGATCGTGTTATCCAGATCAAAAATCCAGTCATTGATATCGGATACCGGAAAATGAACGGGGGATTTTTGATTTAACTGCATGATCGCTTCCTAATCAGGTAAAATTAACGTGCCGTTACCATGTTCGGTAAATAACTCGACAAGCAGGGCATGCTGGGCGCGGCCATCGGTAATAACCGCCGCCTCGGCACCGCCATTAATCGCTTCGATACAGGTTTCGACCTTCGGGATCATACCGCCATTGACCGTGCCATCATGAATCAGCGCTTCGGCCTGACTGATGGTCAGTTCGGGAATCAGATCGCCATGACCATCCAGCACACCGGCAACATCGGTCAGCATGATCATGCGCGTGGCGCCCAGTGCCGCGGCAATCGCACCAGCCGCCGTATCGGCATTAATATTATAGGTCTGTCCGTCAGCGCCCAGCCCGATAGGCGCCACAACGGGGATCAGATCACGCGCTTTCAACGCATCCAGAACCTGCGTATCGACATGGTCTGGCTCGCCTACAAAGCCCAGATCGATATGTTCCATCGCGCTATCTGACTGTTTTGGCACCGCCATCAATTTGCGTGCCGTAATCAGGCCGCCATCCTTGCCCGAAACACCAACCGCCTGTCCACCAGCCGCCGTAATCGCCGCTGCCAGCGCCTTGTTGATACCACCGGCAAGCACCATTTCGACAACCGAAATCGTCGCCTCATCGGTCACCCGCAAGCCGTCGATAAAATTTGATTCGATTTCCAGTTTCTTGAGCATCTGCCCGATCTGCGGGCCGCCGCCATGCACAACAACCGGACATGTGCCAACCTGATCAAGCAGGGCAATATCGGCCGCAAAGGCATTGACCGATTCAGCTTCGCCCATCGCATGGCCACCGAATTTCACCACAATCGTCTTGCCTGAATAACGGCGCATATAGGGCAAGGCCTCGATCAGCATGCCGGTCTTATCGAGCATATCCTGCTGTTCGTTTTTGGTTGTCTGCGTCATGATACCGCTCTTTCACCTTCTTTGAGACCGTCCGGGGCTACGGTGGCAGGTACCATCGGAACCTATGTCTTTAGATACGCTTTATTGCCCGATCTCGATTATCTGCAATCTTGTGAAATGCGCAAGGGCTCAGGCCGCCTGATTGCGCCGAAAAACCCTCATCATGCTATTTTTGTAGGGCGAATCCGGCGATATGGCCGCGTAAATGTTCGATTCCGTCGCCAGTTTGTGATGATGTCACGAATAATTCGGGATAGGCCGCAACATGCTTGGCAACCGTTGTTTCGGTAGCCTGACAGACTTTCTCCAGCGCTTCGGGTTTCAATTTATCGGCTTTGGTCATAACCGCCGCCCATGATACCGCTGATTCATCCAGCAATGTCATGATCTCGCTATCACCTTTGCCAACACCGCGGCGCGAGTCGATCAGCAGAAACACGCGTTGCAAAGATTGCCGTCCGGCCAGAAATTTGCGCGTCAGCTTTGTCCAGGCTTCGATATCCGACTTCGGCGCCGAGGCATAGCCATATCCCGGCAGGTCAACAAGCCCCAGCCGATGTCCCAGATCAAAGAAAATCAACTGCCGTGTCCGGCCGGGTGTCTGCGATGTGCGTGCCAGCGTGCGCCGTCCGGTCAGACTGTTCACCAGAGATGATTTGCCGACATTTGACCGTCCGGCAAAGCATATTTCGGGTAGATCCATGGGCGGCAAAGCCGGCATCTTGTTTGCCGCCGCGGTAAAGTCACACTGGCTGGCAAACAGCAACCGGCCAGCTTCGCGTTGTTCGGCGTCTAGCTCTTGGCCACGCGGCGCATAATGAACCATTGTTGACCCATTGATAAAAGGTTGTTCCATGTCCAGTAAATCACCAGACCTGCGGGGAATGTCGCCAGCAGAAAGGTAAAGAAAATCGGCATGAACTGAAACACTTTGGCCTGAATTGGGTCAGGCGGTGCCGGATTCAGGCGCATTTGCAGGAACATCGAAATGCCCATCAAAATCGGCCAGGCACCAAGCTGCAGGAACGGAGGCAGGAAATCGACCGAATAGGGCAACAGGCCAAAAACATTGAAAATCGATGTTGGATCGGGTGCCGACAGATCGGTAATCCAGCCAAAGAATGGCGCATGCCGCATCTCGATCGTCACAAACAGCACCTTATACAGCGCAAAGAACACCGGTATCTGCAGCAAAACCGGCAGACAGCCCGCCGCGGGATTTACTTTTTCCGCTTTATACAGCGCCATCATTTCCTTGTTCAGCGCCATCTTGTCGTCGCCATAACGTTCACGAAGTTGCTGGATTTTTGGTGCCAGCAAACGCATCTTGCCCATCGAATGATAGGATTTGTTGGCAAGCGGGAAAAACACCACTTTGACTACAACGGTAAAGGCAATCGTTGCCAGACCAAAATTACCCAGAAGTTCGTTCAGCCAGTTAATGGCATAGAAGAACGGCTTGGTCAGGAAATAGAACCAGCCAAAATCAATCGCCAGATCAAAATTGGGGATACCAAGCTCTTCCCGATATTGGTCAAGAAGCTTCACGATCTTGGCACCGGCAAAGACACGGCCTTTGGCTGAAACGCTGGCATTAGGAGCCAGAACAAGGCCATTGGGATCAATATAATCAACCTGATAACGGTCACCTGATCCGGGCAAGGCCTGGAATGAAAAATCATAGCGTGTATTCTGATCCGGAAGCAAAGCCGCCAGCCAGTATTTATCGGTCAGGCCGATCCAACCGCCTGCCGCCGATGGGGTGACAGCAATCTTGCCTTGTTCGGCGTCGCGTAAATCGCTGTAATCTTCTTCCTGCAGGGTTTCGTCAAAAACGCCTAGCGGGCCTTCATGCAGAATATAGATGCCGCTTGTTGGCGGTGTCCCATGACGGCGCACCAACCCGTAGGGATATAGCGTGATCGCATTGCCAAGAGTGCTTTGCACCGTATCATCATAGGTAATGATATAATCATCATTGATCGAAATCTGCCGGATAAAGGTCAGTCCCGCACCATTATCCCAGCGCAAAGTCACCGGCGCACCTGGGGACAGCACATCCTTATTGGCTTGCCATAATGTATCGGCGCGCGGCATCGGCTGATTCGCATCCGAAGATGACCATCCGAATTCAACGAAATAGGGGTTTTGCGAACTCGATTTATGCAGAAAATGAATGTTGTCCGACTCGGAATCCTGCGTCTCTTTATAATCCGTCAGCACAATATCATCGATTCGTGCGCCCATGACCGAGATTGATCCGGTTACAAGCGGCGCATCGATCAGAATACGCGGTGCGGTATCCTGCGGTTTTGCCTCGCCAATACCACCCGTGATCGCGCCATTCGTCACCGCACCATTTGCATTATTGGCCGATACTACCGACGGGGTGCCGCTTTCGGCTTGCTGTGCAGCTTTTGCCGCGGCTTCGGCTTGTGCCTGTGCGGCCAGAAGCTCCTGCTGGGCGGCTTCTTTCTCAAGCTGCGGTTTGATGACAAACATCTGCCAGCCAAAAAGCACAACCATGGAAAGCGCGATGGCAAGGATCAGGTTACGATTATCGGGTTTCATAAAATCAGCCTTTTACATTCTTGGGTGGTCGCTTTGTCTGGGACACAGGCGGCACGGGGTCAAACACGGGAGCAACCCCCGGATGACATCGCAGGATACGTTTTAGCGCATAGTACGATCCGCGCAAGAGCCCATGTGCATGCAACGCGTCTTTTGTATATTCAGAACATGTGGGTAAATGGCGGCAATTTGCGCCCAGCAACGGTGAAATAAGCAACTGATAGAGCGTAACAAACCCCATAACCAGCCTGATCATCAGGCGTACAGCCAGATGTGGCGTCGTTGCGCTAGCCGCTTTTGCCTCGGAAATAATGCTATGCTGTTGCGCCACGTCTACCCCTGCTTTTCAGCCTCGCCAAGCTTGCGATGCAGATATCTTAGCGATTTTTTAACTTCGGTCACTAGCTCATCAAATGGCGATGTGGCGGTTGTGGCACGCCCGATAAACACATAATCAACGCCGGACATGGCAATAGGTGCCAAAACCTCTCTGGCGATTGCCCGCATACGGCGCTTTACACGGTTACGGGTAACAGCATTACCGATTTTTTTGGTGGCGGTCAGACCATAGCGCCAGTCAGCGCCATCGCGGCGCACTGCCTGGATAATCACGCCTTTTGAGATTGCTTTTTCGCCATGATTCCGCGCCCGGATAAAGCCCGGCCGCGATGTAATGATGTGTTTGTCAGACAATCGATGCTCCGGCGACAATGCCCCGACCATTAAATGCCCCGACCATTAAATACCTATGCAGACAGACGTGCACGGCCTTTGGCACGACGTGCGCGCAAAACGCGGCGACCGCCTACAGTTGCCATACGGGCACGAAAGCCATGGCGGCGCTTACGGACAAGAACACTAGGTTGATAGGTGCGTTTCATAACAACGCTCCTTCTGGTTATGTTTAAACTGAATGAAACTGCATGGGGTATAGGCGGCAAAGCCCGCCCTGTCAACGAAATTTGACCACCTTGCCCATAACCAAAACCGCATCATCTGATCCTGTGATTCCACAGTACGCATACAAAAATGGCACTTATTGCATTAATTTTGCGCTAATTGCCGTATTTTAGCGTTTGATAATTAGCATTTGATAATTCTAATTTGCAGGCCGTTAATTAAGTCTTAGGTCAGAAATATTAAGCCCTCTATCATTATTTAATATTATGTTCTGACCCTGTGACGATAGGGAGCAGTGTTTGTTTAAAACGACAATAAAAGACATGTCCCCCGCATTTTTTGCAGGAAACAGCATTTCTGCCAAAAGATTTACTATATCAATTCTCGTGGTTGCTGCTCTTGCATTTCTCTCGCTGGCAATGCCTACAAATGCTATGCGCCTTGGCGAAATGAGCACGATGATGCATCGGCTTGTCATCGCCTATAACACTACTGATGGAAATCCCATCGCGCTAGCAGATTTGCCAAGCGTAAAAGATGGGCTTATCTACAAAATCGAAGTTCAGGATACCAATGGCACCAGAACACATGATTTCAAGCCGATTGACCGTGCTGTCGAAATATATAATATGGAAATGCGAAAAAATCTGAAATCATTCGCTAGCGCGGTTCATGCGATCGTTGTCGATCAGCCAAAACTGGTACAACTGACCTATAATGACAATGGCCAGCAGCTAAGCTTTATTATCGACCAGACGCCGATGCGGGATAAAGTCCGTGGTTATCTGCCAATGGGCTTCGTAACTCTGTTCTTTGGATATGGCGTTTTTGCGGTCATTTTTTATTTCGTTCTACGGCGTTTATACATAGCACCGCTCAAAAGCCTGACCACAACCTTGAAAGAATTTGCCAAAGACCCGACCGTGCCACGCCCGACGCCAAATGCCCTGAAAATAAATAACGACTTCCGTGATGCCGCCAGGGCACTTGACGAATTACAGAGAAACACGATTTCCGAAATGCGTCAGCGTGAACGGCTTGCCGATATTGGCGAGGCTGTTGCCAAAATCAATCACGATATCCGGAATGTGCTCAGTTCGGCGACCCTGGTTGCCGATGCGCTTCTAGGCTCCAAAGACATACAGGTGCGTCGCACGGCGCCGCATGTGGTGCGCTCGCTTGAACAGGCGGTTGATCTATGCCAGTCGATGATGGATTATCTTGTCGCTGTGCCTGACCCGCAATTATCGACATTTTCAATGGATAAGATTGCCAATGAACTGGTCGATTCAACAAAGATGCAGATAACCTATTCCGGCCCGGCTAAAATCCATGCTGATCGCAAAATGATGCAGCGCATTTTTCTGAATCTGGCGCGTAATTCGGGTATGGCTGGTGCCACCAAGCTGCATATTGACATATGGCGTGCGGGACATTTGGGCATCATCGACATTTCCGATAATGGGCATGGCATCCCGAAACAGCAATGGGACAGCCTGTTTCTGGCCTTCAAAAATCATGGCCGTGGCGGTTCGGGGCTAGGGCTGGCGATAACAAAAGATCTTGTCGCCGCGCAGGGAGGGCATGTAAAGCTCAGCCGGTCAAATGAAAATGGCACCGAATTCCGTATCCAGCTTCCGGTTGAAATTTTTGAAATGTCGGATGAACGCGACCAGTCAAGCTGGTGGCCAAAACTGAATCTCGCCAGCTAGTCCCCGGCCATTACCATCAGATGTGAATCCGGATCAGCCACGCAGGCCGATAATCGGCGTTGATGGTTGCGGTTCCATGTCCCAGGGAAAGAAAATCCAGGTGTCCTGTGACACTTCGGTAACAAATGTATCAACAAGTGGCCGTCCGGCTGGTTTGGCATAAACGGTTGCAAAATGGGCTTCGGGCATCATCGCGCGCAATGATTTGGCGGTTTCGCCTGTATCGACCAGATCATCGACAATCAGCCAGCCTTTGCCTTTACCCGCCAGCGTGGCCTCTTTCAGAACCGTCAAACCGCCTTGTTCCTGACCATGATAGGATGACAGGCAGGCGGTTTCGATCAGCCGGATTTCAAGTTCACGCGCGACAATCGCTGCTGGCACCAGCCCGCCACGGGTAACCGCGACAATGCCTTCAAACGGGCCTAGTTCGAGCAACCGCCATGCCAGCGCCTTTGATGTACGGTGAAGTTCTTCCCATGATACGGGAAACGATTTTGCTTGTGTTTCGGCCATTTCATCCTCATGTAAACTGTAACGTGGCGTCCCGCATATGCCTAAAAAGCAGGTGGATTGCAAACAGGCCTTAAAAGACAGCACCGCTTTGCCGAATGTAATCTATGCAACGCGTTTGGCAAGCGGATATCACATCACAGGCCTATCAAAGATAGCCCCGCCAGACAAGAATGACGCTCAGCCAGCGACAAATAACCCGAAGTTATTTTCTGTCATGTCATTTCATAGCCGAAACCTGCCAATAAGTGCTTGCCAGCGCCGGTGCCTTGACCTATGTTGCGGCATTCTTTGCAATGATTAGCACGCAAAGCACGCGCTCGTAGCTCAGCTGGATAGAGCACTAGACTACGAATCTAGGGGTCGGGAGTTCGAATCTTCCCGAGCGCGCCATTTTCCCAATATTCCTATTTTTGATTTTGCCAATTC
>JBMZPN010000013.1:0-21422 GCA_049620845.1 Puniceispirillum sp. (SeqCode) | reverse complement strand
CCAGATGCTAACATCACAGGTGTTGCCAGACGTCAGGATCGACTTGATGCCCTGTCAGAAAAATACAAGAATTTTCATCCCGTTCGCGCCGATGTAACCGATGCCAAAGCGATGCAAGCCGCCGTCAAGACCGCCATAAAGACCTTCGGCTCGATTGATGTGGCCATCCTTAATGCTGGCATCTACACCCCGCAAGATGGCAGCAAAATCGATCCGGCCGTTTTCCAGCAGCATATGGATGTAAATTATATGGGCGTTGTCAATGCGTTAGCGCCAATCGTCACGGATATGACCGACAAAAAACAAGGCCATATAGCCATTACGTCATCCGTTGCCGGATGGCGCGGCCTGCCAAAATCAGCCGCCTATGGCCCGACCAAAGCGGCACTTATCTCACTGGCAGAGTCGCTTTACTTCGACCTTGCCCCCAAAGGCATAAAGCTACAGGTTATCTGCCCCGGATTTGTCGAAAGCGAAGCCACAGCGATCAATGATTTTGAGATGCCCGATTTACTCTCAAGCGAACAGGCCGCAACGCATATCATTAACGGACTTAAGCGTGATGATTTCATTGTCGATTTTCCAAAATCATTTACCCGTAAAATGAAATTTCTGAAATATCTGCCTGACCATCTGTTTTTCAAATTCGTTGCGCGGCAAACCGGATATAAAACATAACCATGCCAACAAAAAATCGGACTGACATTATTGAAGCCTATGTTGCCGCCTTTACCGCTCTGAGTGCCGACAATATGGACATGCTATTGCAGCTGGTTGATGATGACGTTCATTTTACCGACCCGTTCAATGATATGCGGGGCAAAGCAGGTTTTTGCGCTATTTTTGAGCATATGTTCAAAACCTGCGATGAACCGCGCTTTACCGTTACCGATATCGCCTATTCGGATCAGTTCACCTATCTGCGATGGAATATGACGGCGAGACTGAAAAGCTGGCCTAGATCCATGCTTTTCCTGTCAGGTATGAGTGAGATTCATATTGGTGATAATGGACTGATTACAGCGCATATCGATCATTGGGACAGCGCGAGCCAGCTGCTGGCGAAATTGCCTATCATTAATGTTGTTATGCGCCCGATTTTACGCCGCTTCAGGATACCGGTCTGAAGCTGATCAACACTTCACCCAGCAAAAAACCCCATTTCGACACTTTTGCGCGATTGACCAGAATGGCGCCCGCCTGCAACGCCATCACATCATCGAATTTAACCGTAACAACACGGCCGAACATCGGCAGGTTGAACCTGTATTTCCAGCTCAGCACATTATCGGCCAGAACGCCCGTTGCATGGCCGACAACATCGGCACATTCACCGCGATATATTCCTTCACCGCAGGCTGTTACGATCCATTGACGCGTTTCTAATTCACCATCATCATAAGTGAAATATTCATCAAGAATAAAACCATCGTCCGTTCGTTGCCCCTTAATCGTGATACGAAACTGCCGCTGGACTGTACCAAAACGATCAATAAACATGCCAAACGCGTCTAACTGACTATCAAAATAGGCTTCAGGCAAAAATGGGGGTATGCCGATTTTCGCCTCTGAAGCCTTGTCATGGATAGTGTCCGTTTTGGCCATTAGCGATGCATCAACAACATCTGTTTCACATCAATCATGCCTGCGCGAAAGCCGCCCTCACAATAGGATAGATAAAGCTCCCACATACGCTTGAAACGTTCGTCAAATTTGTCTTCGGCCAGCGTCGGCCAGGCCATCTTAAACCGTTCGCGCCATTCAGCCAGAGTCCGCGCATAATGCTGGGCATAGCCATTTTGTTCGACAAGTTGCAAACCTGCATCACTCAAAGGCTTATCAAGCATGGGTAGTGAGGGCAGCATACCACCCGGGAAAATATAACGCTGGATAAAATCAGGCTGGCTTTTATAGGCATGAAAGGATTTATGGTCGATGGTGATTGACTGGATCGCCGCACGCCCGCCCTTTTTCAGTAATTTCGAGACCGTGTTGAAATAGGTTGGCCAATAGGCTTCACCCACAGCTTCGAACATTTCTATTGAAACAATCTTGTCAAATTTACCCGTAAGATCGCGGTAATCAACAAGCTGAAGATCCGCTTTACCGCTAAGACCTGCCGCATCGATGCTTTGTGTGGCAAATTCGAATTGCTCTTTTGAAATTGTAATACCGGTCACACGCGCGCCTACCGTCGAGGTGACATATTTGGCAAAGCCACCCCAGCCACAACCAATCTCCAGAACATGATCATCGGGTTGAATGTCCGCCATTTCGATAAGTTTTTGATATTTATTGATCTGCGCCTTGGTCAGATCATCAGTATCATCTTCAAACACCGCAGAGGAATACGTCATCGTGGGATCAAGCCAGTGCGCGTAGAAATCATTGCCTAAATCGTAATGATGCGAAATGTTTTTGGCCGAACCGCTTTTGTTATTACGGCGCCAGTGATGATAAGCGCGCAACGCCCATTTCCTTATGAAATTGGGCTTTAACTGCACATCCATATCCTCGTCATGATACACAGCGAGTTCAATCAGGTTAGGCAAAGCGCTACTGCTGGCGTCACCATCCATGATAGCTTCGCAAAATCCCATCTTTCCATCGCGCAGAATTCGTGACAAAGCCGACCGCGTATGCAAACGCAGATCAGCATCTGGACCAGGCTTTTCAGCCTTGAAACTGTATGTCTGTCCATCAGGAAGCGTTAGATGCAAATTCCCACATTCGATACGATTTAGGATGGCGAGAAATAATTGAACCTGATTTTTGTAAATGAATTCGGAAAACATAAAATCACAACTCCCTAACTTTTCCGATATCTTTTGCTTGCGACCACATTTTTGGGGGATCTGGCCTAGAGAAGAAAGGCACCTTTTTTATCCATAATTTTAACGCTTCAATATGTATTGATAGAAGCGGGCGAAGCGGCCATTGTCCAGTCAAAATAAGCCCAATGAGTATAGATTTACTTGATAGGTCACGCATGTCACCGCGCAGGGTAGCGGTCAACGCCACTTTATCACCTTGCATATACCGCATAAGCAGACGCAAACGGTCGCCAAGAACACGAATTTTCAGCCTGTAATGGCCACTATTCGCAAAAAAGGGCGAAACATGCAGACGCTTTTCCGCCAGCATTGTTGTGTGACTTTGCGTAACCTTTCCGATATAGGAATGCATGTCTCCAAACGTATTGCGCACTTCATAAATATGCACGCGTTCGGCGCCAGTTTGATCACAAAGGACATAGACCGACACAGGATTGAATACGAGGCCGAAAATGCGGGGAAACGTTAGCAGGTGAACCGATGTGATTTCCTTGTCAGGACAAAGCTCGGCAGCTCTGGTGCGGGCATAATCTGCCAGCTTTACCAAAGGCGCTTTCGATTTGAAATTAACGCCATGATCGCGCTGGCGAAATGACAGCAGATTAAATTTATCAACGCTGAACAAGGCCGACATGTGATCAACCCTGTCAAGCTGATCGAGATTAATCCACAGAGACAGCCCCTTGCGCGTCAAGAAATGTGACGGTTTGCCGTGTCTTGTATGGTCAATTTGTGAAATGACAAGTCGGCATGCAGTCATCAAGCACCAACCTTGGACGTCATATTGTTGTGAAGCGGAAACGGCGCAACTGCGCTGTCCCATGGGATAGGAGCACCCAATGTTTTGGCGATGGCGACAGCCGATTTCAATCCATCTTCATGGAAGCCATATCCAGTCCATGCGCCTGCAAAAAACAGGTTGTTGGCGCCCTGAATATCACCCAGCCGTGGCTGTGCATTTATCGCAGCACGATCAAACACCGGATGATGATAGATAAATTCACCGTGAACAAGTGCCGGATCCGGCTCAATATGCGGATTTAACGTCTCATACAATGGGTATTTCAAATCGATCGACTGCAAACGGTTCATCCAGTATGTCAGACAAAGATTATCCTGAGTTCCTGTTCCTGACTCGTCTTTGGAAGCAATATAATTCCACGCCGCCCAGGTGGCTTTCCGATGTGGCATCAAACGCGCATCAGAATGCAATACCGCCCGATTGGGTTGAAACCGGAAGGCGGAAAGAATATCACGCTCATCGTCAGTCGGATCAGCAATCAAAGCAAGTGACTCATCCGCATGGGCTGCCATAATGACTTTATCAAACCACAGATCGCCCTGCCCCTCAATCGAGAGCATAACGCCGCCATTGTTGCGCCGAAGCGATGTAATATTGACATTACAATGCACCCTGTCGCCGAGTGCTGTGCGTATCCTGGAAACATATTCGCGTGAACCGCCCAGCACTGTTCGCCATTGCGGGCGGTCGATAAAGTTTAGCAATTTATGGTTTTCCATAAAACGCATGAATGAGCGCACCGGAAATGCATTCATCATATTTGACGTACATGACCAGATCGCCGCCCCCATAGGCAACAAATGATCCGTTACAAAAGCCTCACCGTAATTCTGACGTTCGATAAAGGCACCCAGCGTTTCATCTTCAGGCCCATTATAGGCATCACGAGGTGCAGTACGATAAAACCGTACAAGATCGGCAAGCATTGACCAATAACGTGAACGCAACAGATTGGAGGGCTGTGCCAGCAATCCCTTGAGTGAGCCCTCATATTCCGACTGGCCATCTGCAAGCGAGACAGCAAATGACATATCCGTATTCTGTGTAGGCACGTCAAGAATGGAAAACAGGTTGATAAGATTAGGATAATTCAACGGATTATAAACGATAAAACCCGTATCAACGGGCACCTTTACGCCATTAAAATCAGCATCAACGGTATGGCTGTGGCCACCTAGACGCGACGCCTTTTCAAAGAGATGAATGTCAGCGTAATCTTTCAGAAGATAAGCTGAGCCTAACCCAGAAATACCCGATCCAATAATGGCAATCCGCATTCAAAAATCCCATCACAATGCTGATACGGCGAACAATGTTGACTGACGCTATCAGGCAGTTACTTAACTGATTATTAACATATATGAAGAAACATGATATCTAATTTTAGCTATTCGGCAGGGTAATAATGACTATATTTTGCATGCCACAGATATATTACATTGGTTTTGAGAGGGCTTTTGTAAATCAATGATTAGATCCGTGGGTATTTCCCGTCAAAATTGTGAAGTTCAAGCGATTGATATCTGGCAGGACGGCCTCTCAGCAACGATACTGACATGGGGTGCCGTGGTTCAGGATTTGCGTCTATTGGGTCATGACGCGCCATTAGTATTGGGGTTTCGAAAGTTCAAGCATTACCCGCGTTATTCACCCTATTATGGTGCCATAGCTGGACGCGTTGCCAATCGTATTGCCAACGGATATGGAAAAATTGATAATCAGATTTTTCAAACCGACACCAATTTTCTGGGCAAGCATTGTCTGCATGGTGGCAAAGACGGTTTCGGCACCCGTGACTGGGAAATACGCGATCATGGACATGATTTTGTCGAGCTGGCTTTGCGCGACCCTGACGGCATGATGGGTTTTCCGGGCACGCTAGATGTCATCTGCCGCTATGAAATTCAACCTGGTAATATCCTGGCTGTAACGCTGGATGCGCAAACCGACGCGCCGACCTTTTGCAATCTGGCGCATCATAGTTATTTCTGTCTTGATGATACGGGCGACATTCGCGGGCATGAGTTGCAAATTGATGCTGACGCCTATCTGCCATGCGATGCGGAATTCATCCCGACAGGCGAAATACGTGATGTTACCGGCACCGATTATGATTTCCGGACAGCGCGCCTGATTGGAACCAGCAACACATATGATGTCAATTACTGCCTTGATGACAAAAGAGTGCCCATCCGACCTGTGGCGACAGTCAAAAGCCCGCATTCCGGTGTTGTGATGCAGGTGGCTAGCACTGAACCCGGACTTCAGCTATATACGGGGCATAAGCTGGGTCCGCCAGTTCCCGGGCTGGATGGTCGGCTAAATGGTGCCTTTTCGGGGCTATGTCTTGAACCGCAATTATGGCCTGATGCGCCAAACCATCCTCATTTTCCATCAATTTTACTTAATCCGGATACCCGCTATCACCAGAAAAGTAGTTTCAGTTTCGCTATTACTTAAGAGAGGAATACAATGCGTTATAAAAAACTTGGCTCATCTGATTTAAATGTCAGCATGATCTGCCTTGGGTCAATGACATGGGGCACACAGAATACGGTTGCTGAAGGCGCTGCCCAGATTGATTTCGCGCTTGATCATGGTGTGAATATTATCGACACGGCAGAAATGTATCCAACAACGCCGCTTTCCAAAGCGACGCAAGGTGATACAGAACGCGTTATCGGCTCTTGGGTAAAGGCAAGTGGCCGCCGCCAGGATGTTATTCTGGCTACCAAGGTTGCTGGCGCTGGATATGCCAATGTGCGTGATGGTGCCCCCATTTCGCGCGAAACCATCAAGCTCGCTGTGGAAGCCTCGCTTACCTCAATGGCGACTGATTATATTGATTTATATCAGCTTCATTGGCCAAATCGTGGTTCATATATGTTCCGTCAGAACTGGACATATGATCCAACGCGTCAGAATAAGGAAGAAACCCTTGCGCATATGTATGAGGTCTTGCTGACCTTTCAGGAATTAAAGAATGAAGGCAAAATCCGTGAGTTCGGATTATCCAACGAAACGGCATGGGGCACCAGCCAGTGGGTGCGTATGGCCGAAAAGCACGACCTTCCCCGCATGGTAGCCATCCAGAACGAATATAGTCTGCTATGCCGGCTGTTTGATACGGATCTGTCCGAAACTGTTCATAATGAGGATATAGGTCTGCTTGCCTATTCGCCCTTGGCCGCCGGCATTCTCTCTGGCAAATATACGCCTGATGTCACACCAGCTGGCTCGCGCCGGTCGCTTAACGAAACGCTGAACGGTCGCTTAAATGAAAATCTATGGCCAGCACTTGATGCCTATCGTGATATTGCCAAACGCCATGGGCTTGATCTATGCCAGATGGCCATTGCCTGGACGCTGACGCGTCCGTTCATGGCATCATCGATTATTGGTGCCACCAGTATGGAACAGCTTGAAACCATTCTGGGGGCTGCCGATCTGGTTTTATCTGATGAGGTCATGGCTGACATTCAGGCCACTTTCCGTAAGCATCCAATGCCCTATTGAGGTTGCGTCATTATGCCCTTCACCCTTGATGAAAGACTTGAGGCTGACAGCCTGTATGTCACTAACCATGATGACATACAGATACGAATAATGAATGACGCCCGCTATGTCTGGATTCTGCTGGTACCGGAAATCGCTGATGTGACTGAATTACACGATCTGCCATCGCATAAGCAGCAGATGCTGATGCGGCTGGCAGCATCGATAGGCGCTGGTATTAAAGCCAACCCGCCACCAGCCAGCCCAGCTATCACAAAAATCAATACGGCACTGATCGGCAATATGGTGAGCCAGCTTCATCTTCATATTGTCGGACGGCATCCGGATGATGAAGCATGGCCAGCGCCAGTGTGGGGTCATGCTAGTGCCATCAAACTCGACGAAGACAGCATTAAGCAGCGGCAACAGCTAATTCTGAACATCATGCACTCTTTTCAGGAAAATTTATGACCCATATCTATAAAATATGCCCCGCTGATATCTGGGCAAAAGCCGAAAAGGATGGTGTATTTTCGGGTGCAGGGATTGATTTGACCGATGGCTTTATTCATTTCTCGACACAAGCCCAAACTGCCGAGACTTTGCGGCTTCACTTTGCAGGCGTCCATGACCTTCGGCTGATACAGATTGATGCTGATACGCTGGATATCGTCTGGGAAAAGTCGCGCGGTGGCCAGCTTTTCCCGCATCTTTATGGCAATTTGCCGATGACCAAGGTTGTGGCTGTTTACGACCTGCCAATCGGTGATGATGGTGTTCATATCCTTCCAGATATGACCTGATATCAGTCCGGAATAGTCGCCAAAGCTGCCGATATGTTACTGGTGCCGGTTACAACCGCATGGATATAACGATCTGGTCTGATTATCACCGCGTCAGCCCCCAGATCGTCAAGCATCGCCGTAATATTTGCTTCATGCGCATCACTCACAACGCATATATCATCACGCGACATTGCTGGCATATTGCCCTGCCGCGTTATCAAACCCCATTTCAACCCTATAGAATCATCAAGCAACTGACCATTAGACAGTCGGGGTTGCGGCGCACGATAGCCACGCAATGGATCCGTCATATCACCGATACCATCACCAAGCCTTGGGGCAATCGATTGCATTTTTGCATTGCCAGTCGCCTGACCATCATCCGCGTTCGGTTGAGGAGATGATAAGGCAGCACGCAAACCATCGGCTGTTTCACAACTATTCAACAGATTTCCAAGATATGTTGCCATTTCGATATAGGCGCGCGCATGCGGCGCACGTTCACTTTCATAACTCTCAAGCACCATATCCGAACCGCCACGCAAAATATGCGCCAGCTTCCAGGCCAGATTGGCAACATCACGAATACCTATACACATCCCCTGCCCCATGAATGGCGGCGTCAAATGTGCGGCATCGCCAGCAATCAACACACGGTCACGACGCCAACGCCGCGCCAGCTTGGACTGAAACGTGTAAACAGCGCGCCGTTCAATCGACAAATCATCAGGCGTGACACGCGGTGACAGAAACGACCAGATAAACGCATCTGAACGCACATGATCATCTGTTTCATCATCTTTCAGGCTGATTTCCCAGCGTCGCCAGTTTTCAGGCTGGCGTGCATAGGTCATCGGGCGGTCAGGATCGCATGTCTGAATGGTAAAATCACCCAGATCAGGACGTGGCCTTTTCAACAGCCCATCAAGTACCAGCCAGCGTTCCTCAAATCCCAGATCGTGCATTTCATCATTGCGATCAGCAATATTGGCATCATCGCCGGATATGACGTCTTTAGCCCCATTCACATAATGCCGGACAAGTGACCGTGCGCCGTCACAGCCAACTAGGAACCGCGCCTCTGCATCTGCCAGATCACCATTATCATCATAGGTGATTGAAGCGTGGCTTTCGGTTTGGCTAATCGACGTAACCATGGCGCACCAGCGCATATCAACATTGCTAAACCGTGTCATGCCCTGATGCAGGATAGCTTCGATATCTGGCTGATGAAACCGGTAGCTAGGATACCAGCCATATGCGCCAACTGATTGTGGCCGTGACCAGTCAACCAGCATATTCTGGTCTTTATCGACAAAATGCATGCCAGCATTGACGCGTATCTTTTCATTGATGGCATCGGCAAGACCAATCGATTGAAATACACGCATGACTTCATCATCAAGATGAACGGCACGCGGAAGTGGATAAGCCGATTCCGCGCGTTCCAAGACCAGAACGCGGAAACCGTAAAGCCCCAGAAAATTGGCAAGGGTTGCACCAGATGGCCCGCATCCGACGATTGCCACATCATACATGCTTTTAGTCACGTAAAGTCCCTTTGAGTTGATCATATAGCCAGGGGCAGTCAGCTATTGCGGGTGCGCGCAGGCCATTGCGCGCTGCTGCCAGACGCATTTCACGTAATTCTGATCTGGGTGCTTCGGGTAAATGCAGACGCTCATGTCCCCAAAAGCTTGGCCCGACAGAGGTTTCATGCGGTTCCCATGTGGCCGGATCAATCACGCGCCCACCCCAACCATTTTCCACAAAAAAATCGGATGGTGTATGGGCATAAAACGAGGTCATATAATCATTCGTATGCCGACCAAGCGTATAGGCAATAGCGTTATCTTCAAGTTGTGCCAGATCATATCCCTGCCCCACATCATCAAGATTTGCATATTCGATCATAAAATGGTGAAAGCCCGTGCGGCCAGTGCCAATCATCGCAAAACTGTGATGCCGTCCATTCACATGAAAGAAAAATAACGGGATCGGTGACAAGGCATAGTCTGATACGCTGAATTCCAGAATATCGCGGTAGAAAGGCATTAACGCATGTGCATCTTTAACATGAAGCACCGCATGCCCCATACCGTAAGCACCTGTCTTAAAGCCTTCGATGGGACGCCCCGATATGAAGGGATCCGTGGTGATTTCCGGAGCATGAAATAATTCGATACGATTTCCATCCGGGTCATCAAAATAAATCATATGATCGACAAAACGCTGGTCACATAAAGCGCGTGACGCCTGAAAAACGGGCGTATCTGCCGCATCCAGCCTCGCAGCATAGCGTTCAAGGTCTGATGCGCGGTCAACCTGCCAGCCCATAAAGGCAAGGTCGGAGCCAGGCTCGTTGGTAACAACAAATCGCTGGCGCCAGTCATCCATACGAAACGATAGGCTGTTGCCACCCTGATCACAGGCATGCATGCCCAGTCTGCGGGTTGCAAAACCGAACCAATCATCCAGCTTATCACTGCGCACTCCAAGATAACCAAGCGCTATGATTGACATGAAAACCCCTGAAAAACGACCCTGATTGGCATAGTAACGCATGCATGCGTAAGAGCAAGGCAGAACCATTTTCAATCGTGCATATACGTCATGCGTCAGAACGCCGCTTGACCATTCTGATCGATATATTCATTTTACCTTAATGATTACGCAAACATCAAAACATCCGCGCTCGACAAATGAGCATTTAACGATCTGGCCGCACCGCTCATTGTCGCCAAAGGGTTTTGGTATTGTGATGGGGGCATTGGGGTTGCTGACCTTCATCATCGGTCTAGGGTTTTTTCTGGCTGGTGCATGGCCTGTTATCGGTTTTCTGGGGCTGGAATTGCTTGTTGTCTGGGGCGCATTCAAGCTGAATTACAGGGCAGCACGTCGCCGTGAAACCCTGAAAACCGAAGCCGATGATTTGATCATCCACCGCACAGACCCCAGTGGCAAGGTTGATACCGAACGGCTGTCTACTGCATGGTTGCGTGTGCAACTCACCCCAAAGGATGCCCCATCAACCGCACAGCGTTATCGCCAGCGCGTTATTCTGACAAGTCATGGCAAAAGCACCGAAATTGGCAGCTTTTTGCATCCAGCCGAGAAAAAACATCTGGCCACCGAACTGAGCAGTATGATTGGCAAGGCGCGAGAACGCCGTCTCAACGACGCATAGACTTAATCGGCTAGATCAATCAGCCATTCCAATTTTATTCTGTTATTTTCGACACTAGATGATATTTATGGTGCCCAGTATTGTGCCTTGTACGGCACCTGCTTGTGCCAAAAAATAGGAGATGTTTTTGGACTTTTGGACGCCTTTCAAACTGGCATTTGATTTGTTGCTGGCGACAGATAACGAATTGATGAATATTATTGGCCTGTCTTTGAAAGTCAGTCTGACAGCGGTGTTCATTTCGTTTGTCATTGGCATGCCTCTAGGCGCTATTTTAGCCACCAAGAAATTCTTTGGTGCGCAGGCATTGATCGTGATTTCAAATACCTTTCTTAGCATGCCGCCGGTAGTTGTCGGATTACTGATCTATATTCTGATTTCACGATCCGGCCCGCTTGGCTGGCTGGAAATTCTCTATACGCCCTATGCCACGATCCTTGCCCAAAGCGTGCTTGTCGTCCCCATGTCGATTGCCCTGTCACGGCAGATATTTGAAACCCTGAATAATGAATATAAACCGCTGTTCACCTCGCTTGGTACCAACGCCATACGGCGTATCATGGTTCTGGTTGTTGATGCACGTATCGCGCTAATCACCATTGGTCTGGCCTGTTTTGGTCGCGCCATTTCGGAAGTGGGCGCTGTCATTATCGTCGGCGGCAACATCCGCCATGCCACCAGGGTGATGACAACGGCGATCGCACTGGAAACGTCGAAAGGCGAACTGGCCATTGCCATGGCTTTGGGATTGGTTCTGCTATCAATTGCGCTTCTGGTTAATATAGCCAGCCAGTTCCTGCGGCATTATTTCAAAAAGGCAGCGCTCGATGTCTGATACCGCCATGATAAAAGCCGAGTCTCTGTCAATTATTCGCGATGGCACGGCTATCTTGAACAAGGTTACAACGCATATTTCAAGTGGCAAAATCACCATGCTGCTAGGGCATAATGGCGCTGGGAAAAGCCTGTTGCTTCAAGCCCTGCATGGCATCATCGCACCGGATAGCGGCACGATCACCGCGCCACCCGCACATACGCAGAAAATGGTGTTTCAAAAACCAATTTTGCTACGGCGTAGCGCATCACGACATTTTGACTTTTTATGCCCTGATGTTAATCAGGCCGACAAAATTGAATGGTTCGAACGTGCCGGACTGATAAATCAGATGCACACACCTGCCCGCCAGCTATCAGGCGGTGAACAGCAGAAACTCGCCTTCATTGGTGCTTTGGCAAGCAAGCCAGAGCTGTTGTTTCTGGATGAGCCCTCGGCCAACCTTGATTTTGAGGCCAGCGCAAAAATCGAAGCGCTGATCAAGCATGCGCATGAACAAGGCACCACCATTATCATGACAACGCATAACATAGCGCAAGCGCATCGGCTTGCCGATCATGTGCTGTTCATTGATCATGGAGAACTTATCGAAGATAGGAACGCGAAAGACTTTTTTGCAAAGCCAGTTCACGATGCTGCAAAAGCATATATTGCCCACCATCGCGCCTGATCATCTGTTGCTGTTTGAAAGCCAAGCCATGCGTATATTTCATAAAATCAAACGCCTGATTATCACAATCATGATTGCGGCTTGTGCGCAGGTCACGGGTTCTGCCCTGGCTGACATGCCCTTTATCATTCTGCAATCGACAACATCGACACAAAATTCCGGCCTATATGATTATCTATTGCCACATTTTACCAGCGATAGCGGCATCGAAGTGCGTGTTGTTGCGGTTGGCACCGGTCAGGCATTGCGTAACGCCCGAAATTGTGACGGCGACCTTTTGCTGGTTCATTCAAAACCCGATGAACAGGATTTTGTGAATGCCGGATATGGCGCAACGCGGCGCAATGTCATGTATAATGATTTCGTTGTTGTCGGCCCACATGATGATCCAGCAGGCATAAGCAAGGCCGATACCGTTGCCAGAGCTTTGCAGATGATTTTTGCCAAACAGAGTAGATTTGCCACACGTGGCGATGATAGCGGCACGCATAAGGCCGAATTGCGATTATGGCAAAGCGCAGACCTCAACCCAGATGCGCGTCGGGATCAATGGTATCTGGATACCGGACTTGGCATGGGCGCGACCCTGAATTTCGCTGTTCAGGCTGATAGCTATGCCATCAGCGATCGGGGCACATGGATCGCATTCGCCAACAAAGTGAACCACAGAATTCTGTTTGAAAGTGACCCGCCATTATTCAACCAATATGGTGTGGTGACAATCAATGCGGATCGATGCCCCCATGTAAAACAGGATCTGGCGGAAACATTTGCAAGCTGGCTTGTATCGCCAGCTGGTCAAAAGCATATCGGCGCCTATCGCCGCAATGGGGTACAACTATTTTTCCCTAATGCCGATAGATAGCTGGGTATGAATATCTGAATGGAAAATATGACTCTATCTGATCCTGTCATTTTGACTGCCAGCCTGATTGCGGTTGCTTTTGTCGGCCTGTCCAAAGGCGGGCTAGGCGGTGCTTTTAGTCTTCTAGGGGTGCCGATCATGGCGCTATTCATGCCGCCTTTGCAGGCGGCCGCCCTGCTTTTGCCTATCTATCTGCTGATGGACGCCGTAAGTCTGTGGACATGGCGCGGGCAATGGGACAAACGCATATTATGGCAGATGGTGCCTGCCGGACTTGTAGGCATTACAATTGGCTGGCTTACAGCATCGGTTGTTTCAGACGCGGCCGTGCGGCTTCTGGTTGGTCTTGTTGCCCTCGGTTTTGTTGTCATGACCGCCCTAAGAGCCAGGTATCAGATATCAGCCACATCCGTGCCCAATAAGCCATATATGGGGCATTTCTGGGGGATATTATCTGGCTTTACCAGTTTTGTTGCGCATGCTGGCGGCCCACCTTTCCAGATTCATGTGATGCCTATGCGTCTGTCGCCCAGTCTTTATACGGGTACAAGCGTTGTCTTCTTTGCTTTCATGAATACAAGCAAGATTGTTCCCTATTACGCGCTAGACCAGTTTGATCAGTTCAATTTTTCAATCGTGATACCCATGATACCTATGGCCGTTATAGCAACACTAACCGGTGCCTATATAGTCAAGCGGATGCGTACCGAAATATTCTATCCGTTCATGTACAGCATGGTCGGCATCGTATCGATAAAATTGATATATGATGGTTTAACCGCGCTTTTATGAGTAACCAGTTAAGCTGATGCACGCTGGTCAATATCACCAACCGAAGCCTCAAGATTGGCTTCCTGTTTGATGTTGTTAACAGCCGGACTTGGGACGCGCGTATCAAAAGCATAATCAGGATCAGTCTTTTGCCGGTGCCATGTTTCGCGCATTTCCCGCCACGCGCCCCATAGTGTACGTGGCTTTGGCATATCCGCAGCAGTCGCACGATGCAGCTTTTCAAGATTATAACAAGGCACGCCGGCAAACATATGGTGCTCAAGATGCCAGTTCATATGCCAGTATATAAATTCTGATAGCGGATCGAGCGTTATAGTCCGCACGCATTTGCGAAAATCTGTTTCATCATGCTTCAGACCGCAATGCATTGTCGCGCCAACAAAATAGCGATGTGCATTCGCTATAAATACCGAACCGGAAATCAGAACTGCCAGAATGGGATGGCCGATGAAAACTGAAAACGCGATTACAGAACTGTGAAAAAGCAGAACAATCCGTGCCCAGTTTTTGGCTTTGGCACGATGCTCTTCACACCCCTCATACAATTCATTTCCCCAGTAATTATAGGGATTATCAAATCGGTTTAACGCAATCTGGATAAAATTAAACAGCGTAGGCAGAATTGCTTTAGACTGGTAGCCGCCAGTTATATTGATCGTGAAAAGCTGTATCAGATACCATAGGCGCAAAGATGGTGTTGCGGGCATAACCTCTTCGCGGTCGCCTTCGATATGCAAGGTGTAGCGATGATGGTAATTATGGCTGAACTGATAGATACGGAAATTCTGCCACGCCAGAATTGCAAAAATATATAAAAAGACATCATTCAGCCATTTGGTCTTGAATACGGTCTTATGACAAAGTTCGTGATGTGGAGCGGTGAAAAATGCGGCCACAGTCCCTTGCAGAAACAGAGCAATAAAAAAACCAACCCACATGCTTTGAATATAACAATAGAAAGCGATTGCGCCCAAAGCACCCCATAAGCCCAGATGCCCAAAGGCATGAAACAGCCCTTTTATATCGTCTGGCTTCATCAGGTCGCGTAGCAACGCTTTATCGATAGGACACCGATACCAACGAATATTGAGACTTTTACTGACATCAATCATCGGATCGAATGTGTTGGCCGCAACTCTCTTTAAACTTGGACTCATCACCCTATCCCAAACATTCTTGGCTTTGTTATATTAAATAAACGACGCGCGATAATTTCAAGCGTTTTTTGAAGCCAATTGGAAGCCACACCGAAATGCACCCGATGCACTCACCATGTTGGAATGCCGTTTTGCCTTGGGCGATCAGGCAGGGTAATCGCGCAGGAAAACCCATTTTTGCGCATCCGACTGATCTGGCTGATAGCTATAACCACCACTGTCAAACGCTTTCAAGTCATCCGACTGTGTCAACCGGTTCTGAATAATGTAGCGCGCCATGGCACCACGCGCTTTTTTCGCAAAGAAGCTGACGATCTTTGCTTTACCCGATTTATATTCCATAAATACAGGCGTGATGACCTGTGGCGTCAGGGCAGACAGATCAACAGCAGAAAAATATTCCTGAGATGCGCAATTCACCAGAATTTGGGATTTAGTCGCTTCGGCTTGTGCGTTCAAAGCCTCGGAAATTTGCTGCCCCCAATAATCGTAAAGCGATGCGCCCTGCGATGTTTTCAGGCGGCTTCCCATTTCCAAACGATAGGGTTCAATCGCATCCAGCGGCCGCAAAATACCATACAGGCCAGATAATATACGCAAATGATTTTGCGCCCATGCCATCTCGTCGGGATCAAGCGATGTCGCCTCAAGCCCCTGATAGGTATCTCCGGCAAAGGCCAAAGCGGCAGGCTTCCTATCCTGACTTCCAAATGCGGCGAAGCGGTCAGCATTCAACTGCGCCAGTTTCGTGCTCAAACCCATCAGATTTTGCAAATCATCCAGACTGAGATCGCGGGCAACAGTGGCCAGTTCATCTGCATTACGAGAAAAAACCGGTTCGGTTTGCTCTACCCCTTCAACAGGCTGCATATCCAATTTTTTGGCAGGTGAAACGACTACAAGCATGACACTCTCCTCTTAAAGCAATGCTAAATTAGCGCGCTAATCGTTATACGTCCAGAAATGCATCAGCAATTTTTGACAAAACAGATTTGCCAATATGTATTGATAAATTTATCGCCATATTGAAGAACATTCAGTTGGGTTTAGCCATAATTATGTCTACCATGACCGGTAGATTTACGTTGCAGCTACAAGCGCGGGGATAGCTATGAGCGAAACCAACATATCAGCACTGGACATGCGGGGGAAAAACCTGCGGATCAATAGTGACCGTCTCTGGGACTCGTTGATGGACATGGCCAAAATTGGCCCGGGTATCGCTGGTGGCAATAATCGCCAGACATTGACCGATGAGGATGCTGAAGGTCGCCGTGTATTTAAGCAATGGTGCGAAGCCGAAGGCATGACCATGGGGCTGGACAAACTGGGAAATATGTTTGCCCGTCGGGAAGGCGCAGACTCTTCATTACCCCCTGTGATGGTTGGCAGTCATCTTGATACGCAGCCTACAGGCGGAAAATATGACGGGGTTCTGGGTGTTCTGGCGGGGCTGGAAATTATCCGGACATTAAATGATACAGGCATTAAAACCAGACATCCGATTGAAGTAGTAAACTGGACAAATGAAGAAGGCGCGCGCTTTTCACCGCCAATGATGGCTTCCAGCGTATTCGCCGGCATGTATACAACCGAATGGGTCTATGCGCGTGAAGATGCCGATGGCAAAACCGTTGGTGGCGAGCTTGAGCGGATTGGCTGGCTTGGCGATGAAGAGGTTGGCGCGCGCAAAATGGCGGCTTTCTTCGAGCTGCATATCGAACAGGGCCCGATCCTCGAAAACGAGAGTGTGGAGGTTGGCGTAGTTACCCATGGACAGGGGTTAAAATGGCTTCAGGTGATGTTAAATGGCAAATCATCACATACAGGCTCAACGCCGATGCCAAACCGCATCAATGCCGGTCTGGGTATGGCACGCATAACGCAATTGGTTGATGAAATTGCCTGGTCGCATGCGCCGCTGGCAGTTGGTGCCGTGGGGCATTGTGATATCTATCCGAACTCACGCAATATCATTCCTGAAACAGCCGTATTCACAATCGATTTCCGCCATCCATCGCAGGAGGTTATTGATGATATGGAACAGCGTCTGCGTGAAGGTGCGCAGAAGATCATCGATGAAATTGGCCTGACGATGGAAATCGAACAGGTAGGTCAATTCGATCCTGTCACCTTTGACAAGGGTTGTGTGTCGGCTGTGCGCCGAGCGGCTGAGCGACTTGGATATACACATCGCGATATCGTATCTGGTGCCGGTCATGATGCCTGCCTCATCAACCGCGTAGCCCCGACAGCTATGGTCATGTGTCCATGTGTTGATGGCTTGTCACATAATGAAGCCGAGGAAATCAGCCAGGAATGGGCAACAGCTGGTACAGATGTTCTATTTCATGCGGTTCTTGAAGCCGCTGGCATCGTCGATGATTAGACATAATAATTGCCAATATAGGTAGACATATTTGCCGTGATATGTGTGTAAACAGATTTCGCGTTTAGGCGTTCAAAGTGGAGATAAAGACATGATTGTCGATCTGATTGGTTATACGGATAAATTGTCAGGGCGACCTGGCGATACCATAAATTTCAAAGTCTCCAGCCAGCTAAACGCCCCCGTTGAAGCCAGACTTTTGCGCTCAATTTGCGCTGACGCCAACCCAGCTGGCATGGGCATTGTCGAAACAAACTGTGATGACATCTTCCCGCCGCAACAATTCGTCGCTCAAAGCCAGCCCTTTCAGCCCGGCTCCTATGCCAAGACCAATCGCCCGTTACAATGTCATGCGCATGATCATATTCGTCTATCAGTTACCATCTTTCCAACTCTGGTGACGGATGGCATGCAGACCATTCTGTGTATTGGCGAAACAAGACTTGATCTTGACGCCAGCGGACTTGTGACCTTCGTAGCACATCAAAACAGGCTCACAAGCGAGGCAGCTGTTACCTTGCATAAATGGCATCAGATTACAGCTGAAATTCATAAATCAGGCGAAATCAGCCTAAAGATCGTAAGGCTGGCCAGTGGAAATGATGATGCTGAAACCGTATCACACCAGACTGACAATGTTGCAGATAGTATGCGCCTTGATGGCATTGTTGGTCTTGCCGCCAAGATTGACAATCAAGACCCTAGCCAGTTTTTCAATGGCAAAATCGAAGCACCATCAATTACTGCTGATGATGCTGTCATTGCCAGCTGGGATCTGGCCGCCGACATGAGCAGCCTGACAGTCCCCAGCGCCCTTAGGGAATCCGACAGCAAACAGGCACTAATGCTGGTCAATGCTCCTACCCGCGCTGTATGTGGCAGTAAATGGGATGCCAGCGAACTGAACTGGCGCCACAAACCAGACCATTATGCGGCAATCCATTTCCATGATGACGACATTTATGATTTCAACTGGGATACAAGCTTTTCATTTACGATCCCCGAAGATATGCCATCCGGTGTTTATGTGATGCGTATCTCATGCGATGGACATGAAGATGCCATGCCATTTTTTGTGTGCCCGCCAAAGGGCGTTCGCCGTGCCAAACTATGTGTTCTCGTCTCGACATTTACCTATGCCATCTATGGCAATCACGCACGGCCAGATTATGTGCCAGCATGGCAGGAGCGTATAAAGGAATGGGGCGCCTATCCGCATAATCCGGCTGTCTTTCCGCAATATGGCTTATCGACCTATAACAACCACAGTGACGGAGCAGGTATCTGTCATGCATCGCATAAACGCCCGCTTTTCAATCTACGCCCGGGATATATAACCTTTGGTGCCGCAGACTGTTCCGGCCTTCGTCATTTTCAGGCTGACAGCCACTTGATTGCATGGCTTCATAATCAGAACATCGACTATGACATTGTTACCGATGACGAAATCGACCGTGAGGGTCTTGCGGCTTTGGAAGGTTATGATGCGGTTACAACCGGAACGCATCCCGAATATCATACATCAAAAACACTTGATGCGCTGACCGCCTATCGCGACTCAGGTGGTGCCCTTCTCTACCTTGGTGGTAACGGCTTTTACTGGCGCATTATCCGTCACAAGGAAGACCCTGACCTGCTGGAGATCCGGCGTGCAGAGGATGGACTTCGCGCCTGGGCGTCCCAACCGGGTGAATATTATAACGCTTTTGATGGTTCATATGGCGGATTATGGCGTCGCAATGGGCGCCCGCCGCAGAAACTTGTTGGCATTGGCTTTACGGCACAGGGTGTTTTTGAAGGCATGCCCTATAAACGTATATGCAATGACAGTGCGTTTGACTGGGTTTTTGATGGTATCGATGACGCCCCTATTGGTGATTTTGGCTTTAGCGGCAACGGTGCGGCTGGGTTTGAGCTTGACCGGATAGATACAAAGCTGGACGAAGGACAGGACATCACCATTCTGGCACAATCATATGATACGCGCGATACATTCATGCTGGTGCCAGAAGAACAACTGACACATCTGACAAACCTGTCAGGTGGTAGCGAAAGCGAAGCCAAGCGTGCAGATATGGTCTATTTCAAAACACCATCTGGCGGTCAGGTATTTTCTGTCGGCTCGATTACGTTCTGCGGAAGTCTGCCATGGAACAATTTTGATAATAATGTGTCCAGGCTGCTACGCAACGTCATAGACCAGTTTACCGGCGCAAACTAGCTACCGTTTTGCCGTAAAAAGTTCTAAAGCGGCGCACGGCCAAGTGATGGCATCACAGTTTCAATGCTGGCACCAATCCGGATGGCCATGGCTTCATCATGCGCTCTGGCAATAATTTGCAGGCTATGTGGCATACCATCACTGGCAAGCCCTGTTGGCACGCTCAATCCACACATCGCCAGATAATTAAACGGGCGGGTAAAATGGCCTGGTGAAACAGCCTGATCTACATCACTAATGATCGGTGCGGTCGTTGTCGTGGTTGGCGTCAGAATGGCATCAAAGCCCCTGATCGCCTGATTAAATTCATCACAGCGTTGGCGGCGCGTTTCCAGCATACGCACATAATCATGTGCCAGATAGGTCTTGCCGGTCAGCATGCGTTTGCGGACGTCTTCATCCATCGGCGCCTTACTGTCTTCATAGAGATGTCCATGATTGTTATAAGCTTCAACAGCTGTAATAGCGCCGTTATCATCAGCAAGACCGGCATAGTCAAAAGGTGACGTGAACACCTCTACATCCGCGCCAAGACGCTTTAAGGCATCGATTGCCGCATCATAGCCAGCAAGAATATCAGCCGAACAATTATCACGCTCCGCCTGCGCCATCTGCCCCAACTTTAGGCCGCGAACCCCTTTACCCATCATCTGGTAAAGTCCCTCACCTGCCTGCAGATCACGATCAATCAAGCCACCATCACGACCCAACATGATTTCATACAGGATCACAGTATCGGCAACTGTCTGCGCCATTGGCCCAGGTGAATCAAGCGTTTGTGCCAGTGGCGCAATGCCGTCACATGGTAATTGCCCTTCAGTTACTTTCAGACCTGAAATACCGCAATAGGCGGCTGGCAACCTTACCGAGCCACCAGTATCCGATCCGATGCCGCATACCGCCAGCCCGGCCGCCGTTGCCACACCCGAACCTGATGATGAACCACCCGGAATACGATGATTTTTCAAATCCCAGGGATTCCAGGGTGTGCCCATCTTCTGGTTGGTGCCCCAGCCGCCAAAGGCTGACTCGACAGTCTTGCTTTTGCCAAGAATAATGCCACCTGCTGCAATCAACCGGCGCGCGACAGTTCCGGTAACCTTTGAAACGCGGTCTTTTAATGCCATTGATCCGTTTGTGCATATCTGACCTTCAAGATCATAAATGTCTTTCAGGGCAAAGGGGATGCCATGGAATGGACCTATCCTGTAGCCAGACATAAATGCCTTATCTGCCGCTTCGGCCGCCTGCATAGCCTGTTCAAAGAACACGGTCTGATAGGCATTAAGATGAGGATTGTGTTTCTCAATAGCCTGCAAATGCGCATCAACCACCTTTGACGGCTTGATCTTATGCTGTGCATAGGCCGCAGACAGGCTTTCAATTGTGC
>JBMZPN010000012.1:0-22979 GCA_049620845.1 Puniceispirillum sp. (SeqCode) | reverse complement strand
GCTTGCAGCCGATCCTTCTATCGGTGCTGGAGCGCGTGTTTCTGCGTCAGCCCAGGCGGTCAAGTGCGCATTATAGACGCCAGTATGTCGGCCTCATCGCGGGCTTTATCGGCGTCACGCTGGTGGTCACCGGCAATGGCATCTCGGGTACCGGCATCACCGGCCTGACAGGCACTGGCATCGCCGGATTAAGCCTGCCCGACATGAGCATAATCGGCCTCATCGCCAATGTCATCGCGCTGTTCGGCATCGCTATCGGCACCGTCATTCAAAAGCGCATCGGCGGCGATGTCCCCCTGCTCAGCGGCTCGCTTTATCAATATCTGGGCGCGATGATCTTGATGCTGGTGCTGACCTTCACGCTGGAAACGCAGGCGGTGACGCCGACATTCGAGCTGGCGCTGGCGATGCTATGGCTGGTGTTCGGCCTGTCTCTGCTGGCGGTGGTGCTGTTGATGTATATGATCCGAGAAGGCGAAGTCGTCAAAGTCACCAGCTATTTCTATCTGGTGCCGCCAGTGACGCTGATCCAGACATGGCTGTTATTTGACGAACGGCTAAACGCTGTCGCATTGGCCGGTTGCGCATTAACGGTCTATGCGGTGTATAAGGTGGTGCGCGCGCCTACCACATCGACCTAGCCACCGCCGCCGCCGTGTGAATTACCCTCGCTGTCGCTCCCAGATCCGTCTGAACGCCCCATCATATCCTCCCGTCAGGGTTCTGCCCTCATGGGGGTAACGGTACATGGATCACAAGAATGGATAAGGACGCCAAAATCCCCCGCCAAAAACGGCGCAAACGCAAGCTGGATATCAAAAGGGGAATGGTGGAGCCAGACGGGATCGAACCGACGACCTCATGCTTGCAAAGCACGCGCTCTCCCAGCTGAGCTATGGCCCCATTTTCGCCGCTTGGTCGCCGCATGATGCATGTGACGCCGCGTTGGAAGCCCTGGTGGATGGCCGGTGCAAACCCGCGCATGACCAGAACAGGGCGGTTATCTTCTAATGCGGCGTGCGGGTCAACCCCTTTTTCAATGTTGCGGCCAAAAAAAGGGGACAGCCACGCGGCCGTCCCCATTTCCAGGAGGAAAAAAGCAAATCAGCTAGGCCGCCGAGCGTGACCCCAGCGCATCAAGCACCGCCTGATAGACAATCTCGCCATTACGCACATTCAGACCATTCATCAGATGCGGATCATCATCAAGCGCGGCAACGCCCTTGTCAGCCAGCGCCAGCACATGCGGCAAGGTCGCGTTATTCAGCGCCTCAGACGAGGTGCGCGGCACCGAACCGGGCATGTTGGCAACGCAGTAATGCACAATATCGTCAATGATATAGGTCGGGTCGTCATGCGTTGTCGGCTTCGAGGTTTCAAAACAGCCGCCCTGATCGATGGCAACATCAACCAGCACCGCGCCCGGCTTCATCTCGCCAAGCTGGGCACGGGTAACAAGCTGGGGTGCGCTGGCACCCGGAATCAGAACCGCGCCAATGACCATGTCGGCCTGTTTAACCGCTTCGGCCAGAACCGCATTGCTGGAAAAGCGGGTGCTGATCGCATTGCCGAAAATATCCGACAAATAGCGCAGACGTGGCACCGAACGGTCAAATACGGTCACGCGGGCACCAAGGCCAACGGCCATTTTCGCCGCATTCACGCCAACCACACCGCCACCAATGATGACAACTTCGGCAGGTGCCGTACCGGGTACGCCCGAAATCAGAATGCCGCGCCCACCAGCATTGGCTTTCAGATGGGACGCGCCTTCGACCACTGCCAGACGGCCAGCGACCTCGCTCATCGGTGCCAGAAGCGGCAGGCCACCGTGATCGTCGGTGATCGTTTCATAGGCAATCGCGGTACAGCCGGAATCTGCCAGACCATAGGCCTGTGGGGCATCAGCCGCCAGATGCAGATAGGTGAACAGGATCTGATCGGATGATAGCTGTACCCATTCGGATGGCTGCGGCTCCTTGACCTTGACGATCATCTCGGCCTTTTCGAATACGGTGGCGGCATCGGGTGCAATCTCGGCACCAACCGCGCGATAGGCATCATCGCCCGCACCAATGCCAGCACCAGCGCCAGTCTCGACAATGACCTGATGGCCGCGACCGACAAGCTCGGCAACGGATGATGGCACAAGGCCAACGCGAAATTCTCTGGTCTTAATTTCCTTTGGAACACCTACAAGCATGACAAGCTCCTCATACCCCTTGGCCGCGCCAAGATATCGTTAATGTTTGTAGGTATATATTATTCAAAATATAGCGGCATTTCCTTGCTTTTTATTGTGATGTATTGTTAGAGTTGTAACGATAATTTTTAGTTTGTTTGAAAATACGCAACAATGTTCTGTTTATATTTTCATTGTTAATCATGAATGCGGGTAATCATAGCCAAATGGACAAAATCGATCTTGCGATTCTCAGCGCGCTACAGAATAACGCGCGCATTTCAAATGTCGAGCTGGCAACAGCTGTCGGGCTGTCGCCATCGGCCTGTCTGCGGCGGGTGTCGCAACTGGAAACATCAGGCGTGATCGCCGGCTATTACGCGGCGCTGGATGCGTCAAAGCTGGGGCATGATGTGCTGGTGCTGATGCAGATCACCCTGCATGGGCAATCGGCCGATATGATGGCCGAATTCGAAGCGGAAGTGGCAAAAATCCCGCAGGTTCTGGCCTGTTTCCTGATCGCTGGTGAAAATGACTATATTTTGCGCGTTTCCGCCCGTGATGTTGCCGATTTTGGCCGGATACATGCCGAATATCTATCGGCTTTGCCGCATGTTCTGCGCATGGAAAGCAGTTTTATCCTGCGCGAAGTGATGAATCGCGGCATGCAGGCAACACTGGCCTGATGGCTTTTGCTGGCGGGCATGTCTTGCCCGTGGAACGGTATTCGCATCCTTTCGGTCTAGTCTGACGCCGTGCCCGAAAGGGCGGCACGCATCGCACGGATATCGTCAATTTTGCGCGTCAATGCTGACCAGTCATCGGCATCGGCTATCGGTGCCCAGATCGCCTCGACCTCGTCAATGGTCATCGATACGGCATCAGCCCGCGCAAAATACGGATGCGACATGTCATGTATCGGTTTGGCGGCGGCAAGCATGTCCAGCACCGGCTTCCAGTCATCGGTAGCATAGTTGCCAACCCGATCAGAACCGCCATATAGATCATGGAAAATCTGGTCAAAGCCAAGTTTGCTGGCTTTGGCGGCGGTGAAAAGATGCCGGCATAAGGCCGGTGCCTGTGTCTGGTCATCGAGCGTCACGCCAAGCCGCCATTGAAGATGCTTTGCGAGGCTGGCTTCCATTAGCGGGAAAAAGCCACGCAGGCGTTCCTCGATCACATCCTTGTCGGCAAAACGGATAAAGCAATCAGCCAAGCGGCATACTGCCCATAAGGCCGCATCCGCCTGACGCCCATAGGCATAGCGTCCGGTATTATCAAAATAGGCGGCGACAAGACCCGGGTCAAAATGCGGCAGAAACCGCCATGGCCCGTAATCGAAACTTTCGCCTGTGATGTTGAAATTATCCGTATTCAGCACGCCATGCACAAAACCGGCGGCAAGCCACTGGCCTGCTGTGCTGGCGATGGATGCGGCGATTTTTTCCAGAAATAACGGCACTAGCGCGTCAAAATCTGCGGCCGGATCAAGCGCCGTATCATCGGCGTGATAATGCCGGATTACATGGCGTGTCAGCTTCTCGATGGCTTCGGCATCATCCATATAGGAAAGACGCTGAAAACTGCCAATGCGGATATGGCTGTGCGACAGGCGCACCATGACAGCCGAACGCGTTGGCGAGGGTTCGTCATGACGTGTCAGCGCCTCGCCTGTTTCAATCACCGACAGCGTTTTCGATGTATTGACGCCAAGTGCCTGTAACATTTCGGTGGCCAGAATTTCACGCACCGCGCCTTTCAGCGTCAGGCGGCCATCGGCAGAGCGTGAAAAGGGTGTGGTGCCCGAACCCTTTGTACCCATATCCAGAATCCGCCCATCCGCGGCGCGTGCCTGGGCAAACAGAAAGCCGCGCCCATCGCCAAGCTCGGGGTTATAATGGCCAAATTGATGCCCATGATAGCAAAGCGCCAAGGGCGCTGGAAAACTGCCCTTAAAAGGCACAAAGCGCCCAAAATGATCACACCAGGCATCATCAGATAAATCCGCAAGACCAATTGAACTGGCGGCATCCTGATTGCGGTAGCGGATGATGTGCTTGGGAAATGTTGCTGGTTTTACAACACGGTAAAAACGATCATCAAGATCGCCGTGAATGGTTTGCGGGTCAAAAACAAAAGCGTGGCGGGTCATATGAAATCTCACATTCTCAAGTCAGCGGCGACGATCACGATTTGCGGAATTTATATAAAAGCGACTTGTGACGCCGTAGCTGGAACAGACAATCGCATCTTGGCGTTTGACACAAGTATATTGTCGAAATTTGTCTGGCTTATCGAAGTGATGATGAAAGGAGGGTCTAATGCTTGATCTTAGTAATGTTAGTGCTCCTATTGAGCGCGCGAACGGTCTGCCCAATGCCTGCTATATTGACGAGGCCATGTACCAGCATGAACAGGATACCCTGTTTCGCAATAACTGGGCGGCGATCGGCTTTGGCAAGGATATTGCCCATGCGGGCATGGTAAAGCCACTGACCTTTCTGGGCATTCCGATGATCATGGCACGCACCCAGAATGGTGATATCAATGTGTTCCAGAATGTATGCCGGCATCGCGGCATGATTCTGATTGACGAAGCACAGCAACTGCGTGGCCCGATCACCTGCCCCTATCATGCGTGGAGCTATGACCTTGATGGCAATCTGCGCAAAACCCCACATATTGGCGGCCCCAATATCGATACGCTGGACAGCGTTCAGCATTGCGATTACCCGCTGAACAAGGTGCGTTCGCATGTCTGGAATGACATTGTGTTTGTGAATGTGGGCGGAAATGCGCCCGCATTTGAGGTGCAAATGGCCGACCTGATCGAACGCTGGCGTGAATTTGACCAGCCGCTGTATCATGGCGGTACTGACTCATCTTTCAGCTTTGATCTGGACTGCAACTGGAAACTGGCTGTTGAAAACTATTGCGAGGCCTATCATCTGCCTTTCATCCACCCTGCCCTGAACACCTATTCACGGCTGGAGGATCATTACAATATCCTCGATCATGATAACTACGCCGGACAAGGCACAACGGTCTATGCACCGCAAGTGTCCAAAACCGGCGCACGGTTTCCATTGTTCAAAAAGCTATCGGCAAAATGGGATAAAGGTGCGGAATATGTAGCTTTATTTCCAAATATCCTGCTTGGGGTGCATAAGGATCATTATTTCAACATATTGCTGATGCCGGATGGTACCGGCCGCACGCATGAACAGATCGAGCTTTATTATACCGATCCGCTGGCTCTGAGCGATGAATATGCCGAGATGCGTGCCAATAATGCCAGCATGTGGCGAAAAGTTTTTGCCGAAGACATATCGGTTGTCGAAGGCATGCAAAAGGGGCGAAAAGCACCTGCTTATGATGGCGGCAAATTTTCCGCAGTGATGGATGAGTCCACTTATCACTTTCATAAATGGGTGGCGCGTGAACTGACAGCCTGAATGCCCGAATATGAGGGCAAAGAAAGATGATCAGGGCATTGTAAAACTATTCAGCTGGTTGTGATGCTGGCGGCAGTATCTGTCCGCGCGGCCCGATTACAACCTCATTACCCGCATCAGGATTGCGCGGTACATTCATTGACAGAATGAGCGACATGGCCGCCAGCCCTGCCCCAGCAAGAAACACCGCTTCAGGCCTTGTAAGCCACAAAAACCCGAAGAAAACCGGCATTACAACCGCGGCGATGTGGTTAATGGTGAAAGCAACGCTAGCAGTGCTGGCCATATCAGCTGGATCGCCAATTTTCTGAAAATAGGTTTTGATTGCAATGGCAAAGGAGAAGAACAAATGGTCAAGAACATAAAGGCCTGCCGCCGCGGTGCTGTTTTCAACAAAGGCATAAGCGACAAAAACACCAATCAGCCCCAGATATTCGAATATCAAGGCCGCGCGTTCGCCAATGCGCCCGATTAATCGGCCAACAATCGGCGCAATCCATATGTTAAATAGAGCGTTTAGTAGAAATAATGCAGTGATCTGGATCAGTGAGTAGTTGAATTTTTCAACCATCAAAAAGCCGGCAAAAACCATAAAAATCTGCCGCCGCGCGCCAGCAAGAAAAGTCAGGGCATAATAAAGCCAATATTGACGCCGCAGAACAATTCGGCGCGTCTGTCGGACTTTTTCAGGGAAATGCGTAAAAAACATCCAGGCGCCAAGTGCCATCAGCGTCGTGACAAGACCCGCTGAGACATAAATAAAATTATATGTAGTATTCGACGTTACAAGCCCTGTCGAATTGGCCAGCAATGACCATGAGATTTGGCCACTGGCAATAAAATAGGTAATGAAAATGGATCCTAAAGTCAAAACCTGTGCCGCCGCGCCAACACCATAAATGCGTCCAAGAACGGCAGGAGCGGTTTTTTTGTTGAGCCATTGCAGAGCAAGTGACTGGTTACAGGTTTCGTAATAATGAAAACCAATAGACGATATAACGGTCGTAATATAAAGCCCAATGGCGGTCGGGAAATAGCCAGTTAGTGCCGTACCAATACCCAATATAATAAGTGACAGAAAGGCCAGCCTTTGTTCGGCAATAACGATCAGAATGTACACAACCAGAAATGACAGAAAGCCGGGTACCTCACGAAGTGATTGCAAAATACCGATTTCCCGTCCGGTAAATGAGGCAACCTCGACGGTGAAATTATTCACAAGCAACATCCATGACATAAGTGATATTGGCATTGCTGCGGCAAATACCATTAGCAAAATTTCAGGACGTGAACGCAAGGAATTGATATAAGCCAGCAATAATGCACTCCAAACAAATGCCACTGGTTGTGACGTTATTAAAGCCTATTTGAATTAATCCAGCACGTCCAGCTTGTGAATTGGATTGAACTTGGTTGAGCCCCGGAATAGACCCAGCTGGCGTCAGCTATTCCTGATAAATGCGATCGAGCTCGCCACTGACAACATAATCGACTATGAATTCGCCAAGTCGTTCGATTTCGCTGTGAAACCGTGTGCCCTCAACAGCCTTAATTCCACCAAAATGCGGGGTTCGGGAGCGCGCAGCGGACAAGTCCGAAATTGGTGGTGCCATAATTGCATTTACTTCCTGCAAGGCGTCAGACAGAACATTGAAATTGCGCTGGCTTGGCGATGTCCGGTTCGGAATGACAACAACATGGGGTGTTGTACGTCCAAAGTCTGCTTTTCGTTCGTCAATTTCCTTGATGAAGTCGATTGTCGGGCGCAAATCAGTCCATGACATTGAGGTAGGTACAATCATTGTATTGCACAGCATCGCCATCTGCCAGATATCACCCATCTTGCCAGCCCCCGTATCAACGATGGTCAGCGAGTTATCCTCAACCAGCATCCGGCGTAAAATACCGTCAAGGGTGGTTACATTTACCGCATCATAGCGATCACCAACTGGCAAGAATTTGATTTCGGACTGCTGGCTGAGCGGTTCCAGCATTTCGTATGCTGACCCCTGGGGATCGGTATCAATCATCATAATTGAACGGTTGGCAAAACGCCGCCGCAAATAATCGGTCAGATAAACAGCGATCGTACTTTTACCCACACCACCTTTGATGTTCCCAACAAATACGGCTTTGCCAACCTGTGACGTCTGGTTAGTCAATATTGATCCCCCGATACGGCATTAAGAAAGATTGATGCGCCGAAACAACCAAAACGCTTCGTAGCCAACCATTAATAAATGTCCACAAATCAGAATTTACGAGCAAATCGTGATTGCCAAAAAAATTTATGCCAAAAAACAAGCACGCACAACAAAAACCACGACTTTTTCAACCGAATATGAAAAAAAGGTCTGGCCGTCCTAATTTGGTTTCAGTCATGTAACATTGGTGAAAACATCAAAATCATCAAAATTCTGACCCTCACCACACCAGTCATCATCAAATGTAGCTGGCCAGATCGTGCCACGATCTGACATCACAGCCGACGACTCTGATAAGATGTGGGGATCTGATCGTTCTGGCAGGCCTAACCCGCAATTCCGACACGACAAACACAAGCGACTTACCTGGCACTTCCGGAAAATTAGGTGCTATCACCCCTGTACTTGGTGGCAATGATGGCATCAATAACAACATGTCCTAGACCATTATTTTTATGGCACCGACAGTAATTGACCCAAGCGGAGAAAAGCATCCACATTTGGCATTTCGCATTTCGTACTTGCAACCGCCGTGCGGCAAATCAGTAAGGTGATGAGTTATGAGATCAGACCGAACGAAGTTCACTGGCTTTTTCATAAAGCCGACGCGTTTCAACAACATAGACGTCTTTTGTAATGCGTTCATCCATATATAATTGCCGTATAGCTAGCATTTCCTGCTCGATCGAGATCAATGCGGCATCCGCCTTGGCATCGGCTGACTCACGCTTGAAAAAGCTGAAACCGCCAGCCGCAGCTTCGGACAATGGAGAGTTTATGTCTTTGGAATCATAAGCAGAAAAATCGTCCCTTGGCTCAATTACTGGCTCAATTACTGGCTCAATTTTTGGTTCAGTTTTCTTTTTTGCTACCACTTTTTTAGTAACGGCTTTCTTTGGCGCCACTTTTTTGCGGGCTTTTTTTGCTGCCTCCGTAGCTGGTTTTTTTGCTGCTTTGCTAGTCTTTTTGGATTTGGATGATGCTTTGGCTTTTACAGGCGTGTCCACTTCAGGCGCTTCATCGCCTCTGGCTGCCGGACGCTGGGGTTCCGGTTTTTCACCGAACATGGACCACATTATGGCAAACATCATCAGCACAATTGCAAGCCCGACAATGCTGAGCAGAAGAAGCTGTATCTGTTTCGAATTTGCATCGGGCAAAGCCACCGAAAGCAGGTACATGACTTGATCCGAGATGAAGGTAAGCACGTCCATTATTTATCCCCAGACATTTTTTGCGATCCACAATGGTAAATACACTCAAGACTGACTGACAAAGATTAACAAAACATTAACATTTATCGAGTTTTTTCTTATAGCAACTGCATTAACCAAATTCGCTAGTTTCTTCCGTCCAATCGGCAAAGGCTCCGACGAAGCCTTTGGTATCAAACCATCCTAAGGAAGCAATCTTAGCTGAAGTAAGATTCAATGCCAATGTCATAAACATCGACAATCTGGCAAGTGCCGAGCGCCTGTTTCATGCATTACCTATCCAAAGATATTCTTACCTTAATTCGTATTTTCAACCATAACATGCAACCTCATTTCTAAGCTTGCTATATTGACCAAGGTCATGCATCGCTTCACTATGAACGCAAGATGCAATCATGACCAAGAGGATCGAATGGAAACTGTCAGTTTTCGCCGCATGGATGAGGGCACCGCCGCCGACTATGCCCTGCTGGGCAAGCTTGAACATGAATTTGTCGTGGCATTACCAAACCGCCTGCTTGGCGCATTGCAAGGTCTGCAATCATCGCTGGCGGGCTATCGCATAGACCGGTTGCAACATTCACTACAATCGGCAACCCGCGCCGAACGCGATGGCGCCGATATTGAAATGATCGTGGCCGCCCTGATCCATGATCTGGGTGATGATCTGGCACCAATGAATCATTCACAGCTTGCCGCCGCGATCATCCGCCCCTATGTGCGCGCCGAAGTGACATGGGTGATCGAACATCATGGCATCTTTCAGCTTTATTATCATGGCGAAGCCGAAGGCGTTGACAAGAACGCACGCGATATTTTTGCCGGACATAAATGGTTTGATAGCTGTGACCGTTTTTGCCAGCTATGGGATCAGATGTCGTTTGATCCCGATTATGACACATTACCGCTTAGCCATTTTGAACCGATGCTGCGCGAAGTGTTCAGCCGCAACCCCTTTGATCCGGCCATCATTGGCGAGGAAGAGTCAGACTGATGTCACAAACAATCATGATTACCGGTGCCAATCGCGGCATCGGGCTGGAAATGACAAGGCAAGCCGCCGCGCGTGGTGACAAGGTGATTGCCTGTTGCCGCGATGCGATGCAGTCAACCGACCTGATCGCCGCCGCCAAGCAGAATAGTGATATCACCGTGCTTGGCCTCGATGTCTGTGCGGAAAATGATATGAACCAGATCGCTGCCGGCATGACCCGCGCTATCGATATTCTGGTATGTAATGCCGGTGTTCTGAACAGCTATGGCGGGATGCTTGACCCCAAGCACGATCATGTCGCCATCGAAAATGTGCTGATGACCAATGTCGCCGGTGTGTTTTTCACGGCGCGCGCTTTTCTGCCGCATGTCAAAAAAGACAAGCCCGGGAAAATCGCCGTGATTTCATCGATCATGGGCAGTAACCGCCAGTCGCATAGCAACGCCCCCATCTATCGGGCATCGAAAGCGGCGGCAACGAATCTGGCACGATCGATGGCGGTCGAGCTGGAGCCTGACGGGATCGCCGTTGGTGCCTTTCACCCGGGCTGGGTGCGCACCGATATGGGCGGTATGGAGGCCAGTATTTCGCCCGCAGAAAGCGCATCCGGCCTGCTGACCCGCTTTGATGCCTTGTCACTGGCCACGACAGGGGTTTTTGAAAATTATAAAGGCGCCGAAATGCCGTTTTGAGTCTGTTTTGGGATGGGGGTTACATGGCTGACGACAAACAGGACCCAAAAGCATCGCACCTGAAGGTCGATAATGACCATATCAATATCGCCTATTCAAACCCCAGCACCAGCGCCTTGATGGATATGTATGCCGCATGGGCCAAGAACTATGACAGGGAAACCGTTTCCGAGCATGGTTACGCCGCCCCGCAGGATGCCGTAGCCGGATTTGCCAGGATCGTTCCCGATATGAATGCCCGCATTCTGGATATCGGATGTGGTACCGGACTGGCAGGTGTTTTGCTGGCCGCACGTGGCTATAGCCATATTGATGGTGCCGATCTGTCGGCGGAAATGCGCGCTGTTGCTGCAAAGCATGGCGTCTATCACAACCTGTTCACGCTTGATATGACGGATGATTACGGCATTGACGACCCGTATGATGCAGCAATCTGCGTTGGTGTATTCGGTTTTGGCCCCCCGCATGTGGAACATCTGCATCATATCATGGGCGCAGTAAAGCCCGGGGCACCTGTTGTGCTGACGGTGAATAGCGCAGGCTGGAAAGCGCGTGACTGGGATGCCAGCTTTGCCCCGCATCTGGCCGCACATAAGATCGAACTGGTTGCCGATACCCCTATCCGCTATCTAACCAAAGAAGATATCGACGGACATCTGATTCATTTACGGCGCTTATCCTAGACAGGTTCAGGCTTGCTTAATTACCGGAAGCCTGACTGGCAATATAGTCGGCGGCGGTCATCGCGTGATAGGTGATTTCCGGCACGCCAAGATCGACTGGTGACGGATCGACAATATCAATGGCTATACGCCGCGCCAGCCCCATGCGCAGGGCAATGGCGGTGATATTGACGCTGAAGGATGTGCCGATAAAAACCATGGCGGAAGCCGTATTCATCCAGTGCTCGGCCTCGCTCATCCGGTACAGATCAGTGTAAAATTCGTCAAATAGCAATACATAGGGTTTCAGCGAAACACCCATTTCCGGCGTCTTTGTGTGCGAACTGATTTTGAACTGGTCTAGCAAGGCCGCAGTCAGGCGTTCGTCATCATCCTGATCGAGTGCCGCCACGGGTTCCCATGGTGCGTCCAGTAGCGCAATATCGCCACCACCGCTAAATGACTGTTCATGGAGTAAGGTGACTTTATCAAGCCGCCCGTGGATCGAGATGTAATCCGCATTACCTGCCTTGCCATCAAGTCCGTCAATATTCTGGGTAATCAGCTGTTTATCGGCCAGCCAGCCATGTACCACATTCGGGGCAACGTTGCGATAGCTGGCAAAGCGCCGATAATACCATAGCAGGAACTGCCCCGGGTCATTCATATACATGGCGCGGGTGGCCATTTCCTGTGGGGTGTAATTATGACTGCCGATTGTCCAGAACCCGTCTTCGCCGCGAAAGGTGGGGATACCACTATCCACGCTAACGCCCGCGCCAGTCACATATAAAACAGACATTCAGCATTCCTTTCTAGCCACATCTATTTTCGGGCAATCAGACCCATATCCAAACAGCTAGTCAGTTTCGTCCCAACGGTCAACCGCCGCATCATCAGATGCCCGCGCTTCGACCCAGCTTTCACCCGAAGCGTCTTCAGATTTTTTCCAGAAAGGTGCTTTGGTCTTCAGATAATCCATAATGAAACTGGCACCTGCAAAAGCTGCCTCACGATGCGCCGCCGCGACCCCGACAAAAACGATATTATCTTCTGGCAATAATCGGCCAACACGATGAATAACGGTGACACCTGCCAATGACCAGCGATCCCTAGCGGTTTCGATGATGCGGGTGATTTCCGCTTCGGTCATGCCCGGAAAATGTTCCAGCGTCAATGCGGTGATTTCAGCCCCGTCATCATCGCCGCGGACAGTGCCGGTAAAGGTCACAATGGCACCCACGGCACGCGCTTTGAGCGCATCATGCTCGGCAGTAATGTCAAAATCAGCTTCGGTGATCCGTACATCCATGACCGCGCCCATAATCACAATCCCCGATCGGCAAAGGGCAGAAAGACAAGCGGCATACCGACCTCGACATCCGCATTATCAAGTGGGATCTCAACCAGACCATCAGCCCCTGTCAAAGATGATATAACGCCTGCACCACGACGCCCATGAAGCTGAATTTGCTGATCTTTTCCTGAACCTTGAAGTGTTGCACGAAGATATTCGGCGCGGCCGGGTTTCTTTTTATGGGCAAAGCCCGCAGGCACTGTCACCCGCAACGGCGTGCGCGCGATGCCACCTGCCAGCTTATCAAGAAGCGGCAAGATCAACAACTTGGTACAGACAAATGCCGCAACCGGATTACCCGGCAGGCAGAAAATAAACTTATCATCCACACGACCAACCGCCATCGGCCGGCCAGGCTTCATCGCCAGCCGCCACAGGGCGCATTCGGCACCCACCATTTTCATCGCCGCCTGCGTATGGTCTTCGATGCCATCCGAAGCCCCACCAGACGAAATGACGATATCGCTGTGATCGAGAGCAGATTGATAGGCACTGGCCAAGGCATCCCGATCATCGGCAACAACACCGCCATTATGCAGGGTCAGCGCCTCGTCTGCCAACGTTGCCATCAACATCGGGCGGTTGGCATCATAAATCTGGCCAGTCGCAACCGGATTTCCTGCGGCACCGATATCTGCTAAATCATCTGCCACGCCATCGACAATTTCATCACCTGTCGAAAGCACCGTTGCCGATAGCCTGTTCTGCACATCGATCGAATTATATCCCGCCGCCGCCAGCTGGCCGATCATTGGCGCATGGATCCGCGTGCCAGCAGAGAGGATCATCTCGCCCACTGCCAGATTTTCACCCGCAGGCCGGTTATTGGCGCCGCTTTGCAGCATTTTATCAAGCCGCACATGATTATCGTGGCGCGTGCAATCTTCATGCATGGCAACGGCGTTGACACCATCGGGCATGATCGCGCCAGTATAGATTTCCACCGCCTCATCCTTGGCAACGACACCGGTAAAAGGATGTCCCGCGCGCGCCTGTCCGGCAATGGGGAACAGATGATCTGGATTAGCTGCCAAGGTTTCGGCATCGATAGCATAGCCATCGACCGCCGCATTCGCCGTTGCCGGCAGATTGACCGTGCTGACAATATCCGACGCCGCAAACCGCCCGATTGATGCCAGCAATGGCACCTTTTCATGCGCTGTGCGCGGGGTGATCGCATTCAGCATATCAGCCCGGGCAATATCTATCGGTGTCGTTTCGGGATGCATCGGTCAGGTCTTCGGGCTTTGTGCCTGATCGCCGATGAAGCCAGCAATCGCGGCTATATCATCAAGATCAAAACAGGGAAGCGGGCAATCGGCTAGCGGTGCATCACTGGCCACCGCCAGAATATGCGGATCATGCGGGTATAGAAGCGGCTTTTCCACTTCGGCGCGGTAAATCTCGATCTTGCGGATCGCGAAGGCTTTAAAACCCTCGACAATGACAATATCAGCCGGATCAAGCCGTGATAGCAGAACATCCAGCCCCGGCTCATCAGCTTCATCATGTTCGCTGAACAAGGCCGCACGGTTAGCCGATGACACCAGCACCTGACGCGCGCCGGCGGCACGATGGCGGTAGCTGTCCTTGCCCGGGGTGTCGGCGTCAAAATGATGATGCGCATGCTTGATCGTTGCCACATTCAGCCCCAGCGCCACCAGATGCGCGATCAGCTTTTCGACCAAAGTTGTCTTGCCTGCCCCCGACCAGCCCGCCAGCCCGAACACGGTGCCATGACGACCCGTATCAAGAAGCGGTTGTTCAGCAGAATCTGTGGGTTTCATCTAGCCACCTGTTACATTCATATGCCGCCCGACAGTGGCGGTTTCACGGCGGCTGATAATGAAATCATGGCCTTTGGGCTTGCGGCCAATAGCCTCTATGATCGCGGCATCAAGCCCCGCTTCGCCATGCTGGCGCAAAGCCGTGGCCAGATCGGCATTATCATCCTGACCCAGACACATATAAAGCTGGCCTGTGCAGGTCACCCGCACGCGGTTACAGGATTCACAGAAATTATGCGTGAGTGGCGTGATAAAGCCAAGTTTGCGTCCTGTTTCGGCAACGGTGACATAGCGGGCGGGCCCCGGCGTTTGAAAATCGCTATCGGTTAGGGTAAAGCGTTTGGCAAGCGTCGTGCGCACAAGCGACAAAGGCAGATATTGATCGATCCGGTTTTCATTGCCGATATCGCCCATCGGCATAACTTCGATAATGGTCATGTCAAAGCCCTGATCACCGCACCAGGCAACCATATCGCCCAGTTCATCTTCATTGACGCCTTTCAAGGCAACAGCATTGATCTTGATATCGAGTCCGGCCGCACGCGCCGCCGCCAGCCCGTCAAGCACGGTGGGCAGTTTGCCCCAGCGGGTGATCTTGGTAAACAAATCGGGATTCAAAGTATCAAGCGAGATATTTAGCCGCCGCACCCCCGCCGCCGCCAGATCATCTGCCATTTTGACAAGCTGGCTGCCATTGGTGGTGATGGTCAGCTCGTCAAGCGTGCCATCCTTGACCGACGCGCCCAGATTACGGATCAGATGCATAATATTGCGGCGCACCAGCGGCTCGCCACCAGTCAGGCGGATTTTGCGTGTGCCCATCGCCATAAAGCGGCGGCAGACAATTTCCAGCTCTTCTAGCGTCAGCAATTCGGCCTTGGGCAGAAAGGTCATTTCTTCGGCCATGCAATAGACACAGCGGAAATCGCACCGGTCGGTAACCGACAGGCGGATATAATCGACCGTGCGCCCGAACGGATCGATCAATGTGTTTTTCGATGCGCCCACAGTGGTGGCCGCGACCGGATTGTCTATCAGACCCATGCTATGTCATCCCATTAGCTATATTTGCAACATAATGCAGCGGACAGATAAAGGCTAGGCTTGAAAGCGCGGCCTTTTGATGCTGGCTAAAACAGCTTTAACCGCGGCTATTGCCAAATGGCATGATGCTCTGGCGGGGATAATCGCGCGGATGATTGAACTATCGCCGCGGCTCAGGTAGCTTAGCCGCTTATGCATTGATATGAGGCCTTACCGATGAACAGTAACAACCCATCCGCCCATGATTCTGGCCATGATTCTGGCAGTAATCCGGTTATTACATTCCTGACCAGCCGCCGTTCGGTGACCGCCAAGAATATGGCACAAGGACAGGTTAGCCGCGCCGATCTGGACGCGATATTAACCGCCGGATTACGGGTGCCCGATCATGGCGCGCTGAAACCGTGGAAGCTGGTGGTTCTGCAAGGCGATGTGCGCAGGGCACTTAATGAAGAGGTTATTCTGGCCGAGTTCATGCGCGAAAATCCCGATGCCGAAGATAAATTCATCGAAATTGAAAAAAACCGCCTGCAACGCGCGCATACGGTGATCGCGGTGCTGTCATCGCCGGTTGAGCATCCGAAAATTGTCGAATGGGAAATGGCGCTGTCGGCGGGGGCGGTCTGTACGACCTTGCTCTATGCGGCGCAATCGATGGGCTATGCCGCGCAATGGCTGACCGAATGGTACGCCTATAATGACGCGATGCTGGCACGGCTGGGCGGCGTTGCCGGACATGACCGGATCGCCGGATTTATCTATATCGGCGAAAAAGTCAAAGACCCGATGGAACGCACCCGCCCCGATTTGGACGAGGTGGTGACGTTTTTGTAGGGGGTGGGTACCCATATGAAGTCACCCCATCACCCCGCGGTCATGAACCCCGCGAAAAAGCGACCAAGCGCATCATGCGCGTCAAGCGGCAGGATATGCGCGACATGCTGATCGGGGCGCACCAGCACCATACAGCCACGGTCACGGTTGATCCCGCGCATGGCATAGATATCATCGCCGCTTTTGTGATCGATTGTGAAAATCTTTTCATAATCGCGCAGACCCAGCGTGCCTTTCACCGGCACCAGCAGGGGATGCATATGCGCGGCCACCAGCGCCGTATGCGGTTGCTGGAAAATCGCCCGCACATCAAGCACCGCATCAATATCGGCACCTGCCGGAGCATAGGCGCGCAGTGGCGAGGCCGGATCATCGGCCAGAAAGGCGCATAAAGACGCAACCGCCCCGCCCGCGCCGCCATCATCACCGACACCCGCAAAGGCAAAAAGATGCCAGCGGCCATCGGCCCGTATGACATGGCCTAGATGCATCGATAGCGCATCGGCTAGCCGGATCACCGGTGCCGAATGAAAGCGCATGCCAATTTCAAAACCCGTTGCCAGATGCTGATAATCGGGCGTGGCCGTAATGGATGACAGGTGATAGCGGAACAGGGTGCCCGCCGTATAACGCGCATGCTTGATGAAATAGGATTGCAAGACCGCCGGATCGACTTCTGTTTCGGGGATGGTTTCGGCGCTATTGCGCGGCGGGCTGGCGCGGTCTTCGGGGCGGGTGCTGAACATGGTGGCAAGCTCGCGGTCAAAATCGATCAATTCACTGGCCACCGCCTGCCGTTCGGCCGAATAGCTATGCAGAAGTTTCGGCGACGCCTGCCCGCGCAAAACCGCCGCCAGCTTCCAGCCCAGATTAAAGCTGTCACCCATCGAAACATTCATGCCCTGTCCGGCTTTCGGGCTATGCGTATGGCAGGCATCACCCGCGATAAAAACACGCGGCGTACGCTCGGGCATGTCGGCTTCGGGCACATCGTCAAATTTGGCGCATAGGCGCTGGCCAATTTCATAGACCGACCACCATGCGATCTGTCTGACATCAAACTGATAGGGATGAAACACATTCTGCGCCGCCGCCACCAGATGATCCGCCGTGATATTGCGGTTTTTCACGCGTTCTTCGGCGCCCAGCGCCTCCAGCTCGATATAGATGCGCACCAGATAGCCGCCTTCGCGCGGGATAATCAGCAGATTGCCGGCCTCGGCCGAATGGATGATCGCCTTGCGCCTTATATCGGGAAAATCGGTGACAGCCAGCACATCCATCACGCCCCAGGCCTTGTTTGCCGAATCCCCTTCGAGGCGGTGGCCAAGCGCGCGGCGTACCTGACTGCGCGCGCCATCACACCCGACCACATAGCGGGCGCGCAACGTTTCAACCACGCCTTCATGCGCGGCGTCGGTGCGGGTCATCGTGACCGTAACCGGATGCATATTATCGCCTTTTGTCGTGATCGTCATATCCTGAAATGCCCGCGCATAGTCCGGCGTGATCGCGGCAGGTGATTTGACCATGACATCCAGAAAGAAATCATGCACCCGTGCCTGATTCAAAATCACATGCGGAAATTCGGACAGCCCGTCTTCGGTATCCTGAATGATGCGGTTACGCGTGATCGGGGTGGGCTGATCCGAAATACCCGAATTCGATATGGCGGCTGGCTCCCAGAACGCCACCTCATTGACCCAATAGGCCTCGCGCATCACGCGTTCGGCAAAGCCAAAAGCGCCGAACATTTCCATCGTGCGGCAGGCAATGCCATCGGCCTGCCCCAATGTAAGACGTCCGGATTTGGCATCGATGATCCGCGTGCTGATCTCTGGGAAAGCGGCAAGCTGGGCGGCCAGTGTCAGACCTGCCGGCCCGCACCCGACAATCAGAACATCGACCTCGGAAGGCATGGATGGACTGGGTGGTGCGTTATCAAAGCGTGCCTCCGGATCGGCAATATCGGGATCACCCGCATAATAGCCATTGAGATGAAACTGCATCGACGCCCACCTTAGATAACAACCCTGTCTTGACAAAACAGACTAGCACCGTTGCGCATTTTGAAAAGAGTAATGGTGGGGAATGGTTTATGGTTTGGTTTTAAAAGTGAAATGGTGGGAGTGACAGGGATTGAACCTGTGACCCCTTCGATGTCAACGAAGTGCTCTCCCGCTGAGCTACACCCCCATTTTCACATAGTGCGGATGGCTGGTACTGGCCAGTGCCCGCATAAGCGCGCCAGCATCGTTCGCAGGCACGCTATGCGCCTATATCTGCCTTAAGCGCGGCCATATGGCAAGTACTTTTGGCCAGATCGGGCGCTTTTTCCGTGCCGCATCGGCTGGCTTTGCAAGCTTGTGCTGTCTGTGACTGGCTGGGGGCACCCAAGGCCAAGCCACGCTGGCTAGCCTCGTCATATTAGACTTCAGCAGAAATTAAATTGACCTGCGGCGGCGAGATGTTATTTTTTATCGGATGGACGCGCTTTCTAGATCTTCCGACATAGCCAAACTGCCCGAACCTGAAGGGAAAACGCCAGCCTCTGCGCAGCAAAATGCAGTGCCAATTGCGGTGAATGGGGGCATGACTGATGAGGGCATGGCAAATGGCAGGACGACAGCGTTTGATTTTTCGCAGTCACCCACGGCCAGTTCATGCTGCACCGATGACGCCAATTTTGCCGCCATCAGCCGCCGCGATGGCCGATCAACCCTGACTGAAAACGGCATTCCGCATTCATCTGATGGGCATTCGTCTGAAGCACACGCGTCTGATATTTATGCACCAAGAGCATTGGTTTTATCCTGTCCGCATGCGGGGCGTTTATATCCGGCAGACTTTGTTGCGACAAGCGCGCTGGCACTGGCGGCGTTGCAAGATTTGGAAGATTACGCCGTTGACTGGCTGATCGAAGGCATGATCGGGCATAATATCACCGCGATCACCAACCATGTCGGGCGCGCCTTTCTGGATGTAAACCGGCCAGCAGATGCGCTGGATAAAATCATGTTTGCCAATGATATTGACGCCGCCGCCCCATCGCGTCAGGTCAAGGCCGGATACGGTTTGTTGCCACGGCTGAATGCGGCGCGCATGCCGATTCACAATATGCCTTTGCCTGCCGATGAAGCGCGGCAAAGGCTGGAGATGGTTCATGCGCCCTATCACCGGATGCTGGGCGAAACGCTGGACGCGGCTCTGGCGCATCACGGGCATTATCTGCTGCTGGATATCCATTCGATGCCGCAGACCGACCGGCTGGGACAACCGCTTGCCGATTTTGTGCTGGGCGATTGTCATGGCACCACTATTGCCCCTGAAACTGGCGCACGGATTAGTGATTTTATTGCCGATCACGGTTTCAGCGTTGCCTGGAACAAACCCTATGCTGGCGGGCATATCACGCGTAGCTATGGGCGGATCAATTCACCACGGCAGTCAGTACAGATCGAAATCAACCGCGCGCTTTATATGACAACATCGCCCATGCCAGCCAGCCCGTCGCATAACCATATGACGCTAAAGGCCGAAGGCGCAGCACGCGTTGCCCACATGCTGGGCGCGTTGGGGGCAATGCTGGCAGATATGCTGGATAATAACGGCTAGCCCCGCCAGAACGGATCGTACCTATACAAACGGGTTTTCACGCTTGCGCATGACCATGCGGATCGGAATGCCGCGCAGGCCAAAATCATTGCGCAACCCTGTCGACAGATAGCGCAGATATGAATCCGGCAAATCTGCCGGACGGCTGACAAACAGGGCGAATGTGGGCGGGCGTGTCTTGATCTGAGTGATATAGCGGATGCGCAGACGGCGGCCTTCGACCAATGGCGGCGGATGCGCCTCAAGCATCATTTCCAGCCAGCGATTAAGCCGTCCGGTAGATACGCGCGTATTCCAGACCTTATACATGTCGTCGGCGGCTTTCAGCAGATTGCCAAGCCCTCTTTTATGCAATCCGGACATTTGCACGACCGGCACGCCCTTTAGCTGCGACATAGAGGTTTTCAGGCGATCCGAAATCTGCATCGATGATTCCTGTTTGTTACGCACGGCATCCCATTTATTGGCACCAATGACAATGGCGCGGCCTTCATTGGCGATCAGGCGGGCGATCGAAAGATCCTGCTTGTGCAATTCTTCAGTTGCATCGATCAGCAATACGCATAAATGCGCATATTGAATCGCCCGCAAGGCATCATCGACCATCAGCTTTTCAACCTTATCGACAACGCGGGCGCGGCGGCGCATACCGGCTGTATCGACCAGCTTATAGGGGCGACCCTGCCATTCAAAAGGCAATTCGATCGCATCACGCGTGATCCCCGCTTCGGGGCCGACCAGCAACCGGTCTTCGTCAAGCAGGCTGTTAATCAAAGTCGATTTGCCCATATTTGGCCGCCCGACAATGGCAATGCGCATCGGCTGTTTGGCCGCTTCATCCTGCCAGATATCAACCGGATTTCCATAGGCATCCAGCGGGGCTTCGACATCATTTTCGGGTAAATCATGATCGCCATCATCATGCGTGACCAGCATGTCATCGCCTGTCAGCACCCCTGCCAGCCCCTGCTTTTCAGCCGCGGCCAGCATCGCGTCATGCAGATCAACCAGCCCCTCGCCATGTGCGGCCGAAATGGCTACCGGCTCACCCAGACCGAGTGTCCAGCTTTCGGCGACGCCGCTCGCCCCAATCTTGCCTTCGCATTTATTGCAAACCAGAATGACATGCGCCCCCGATTTGCGAATTTCGCCAGCAAAGAATTTATCGACCGGCGTCACACCCACGCGGGCATCGACAACCATCAATGTGACATCAGCATCGGCAATGGCCAGTTCGGTCTGATGGCGCATCCGGTCTTCCAGACTGCCATCACTTGCGTCTTCAAGTCCGGCTGTATCAATGATGCGAAAGCGTAAACCCGCCAGCGTACCATCGCCTTCACGGCGGTCACGCGTAACGCCGGGCTGATCATCGACGATCGCATGCTGGCGTCCAATCAGTCGATTGAATAATGTTGATTTACCAACGTTCGGGCGACCAACAATCGCAAAAGTAACCATGATGTAGCGCCTGTTCGTCTAGTCAAAGGCTGAAAGCTGGCCATTATTAGACAGCACAAAAAGTCGTCCACCAGCAATCTGCGGGGGCGTCACAACATCGCTACCCACGTTCACACTGGCTGTCTCAATGCCTGTTTCGGCATCAAGCAGATACAGGGTGCCGGACTTTGAAATCACCATCACCTGTCCACTGGCCACAAGCGGCCCAGCATAACGCGTCAGATTTTCAGACGCCATAGCACCGGCGGGCAATGCACCGGGCAGTTCGGCGATCCAGCGCATCATACCATCTTCGCGGCGGATTGCATAAAGGCGGCCTTCGAGCGACATCACAAAAACCGTATCACCCGCGACCCACGGCATCTCGACACCGGAAATAGGCTGATCCCATAGCATGAAACCCGAACGCGCATTCAGCGCCGCTATGCGGCCAGACTGGCTGATCGCAAAAATAAGCCCGCCATCAATGACCGGATTGGCACGGATATCACCAATGCCCTGCAAGGGGGTACGCGGGTTGAATGCCGCCAGCGACTCTGTCCAGATGATTTCGCCATCGGTGGCATCAATCAGTAACAATTCACCGCCAGCACCCGCCAGCGCAAGTTCGCCATCATGATAGGCGGGAGATGGTGCCCCATAGATGATCGTATTTGACGGTAATCCGGCACGATCCCAAAGCAGTGAACCATCTTCCAGGCTGAACGCCATCAGATTGCCGTCAATATCGGTAATGACAACGGCCTGATCGTCAATCGCGGTTGGCCCACCACGAATAGGCAAGGTCAGATCGATTGACCATAAGCTCGCACCATCTTCAACCGACAAAGCCGCCAGCTTGTGACCGCCAGCATGCACAAACAGCGCATCGCCACTGACCATGACACCGCCGCCAATACCCGGCAAAGGATCATCTTCAAAGCTCTCAATCGATACCGACCAGATGGATTTACCTGTTAATACGTCAATCGCCGTGACCTGACCTAGCGGGGTTACCGCAAACACCTTGCCACCATCAATGACAGGCTGAGCCAGATCGACAAGATTGCTACCACCGCCGCCAATCGATACCGACCATATTTTTTTCAATGGCAGATCAATATCGAGATGACCGCCAGCATGCGCAGCCGAACCACCGGAATGTGTCGCCGATGCCAGCCCAACCGGTGCAGGCAAATTAGCACCCTCGTCAAAAGCGGCCTGATCTGGCGTGATTGACTCAACCCCTGCAAAAACAGCAATGCGATCACCAGACAGAGTGGCTTCAGGTGGCGAACAGGCCGATAATGCCAACAGCATAACACCAGCCAAAGCCGATAAAGATGACTTTACCGCTACAGCGCCAAAATGCGATGTGGCAAGCATGGCTGGGGGCATGTTAAGGCGCATCTTCATTCATGTCTCCTAGAGGCGTTCCAAGCTGATCACTTATTAGCTGTTGAGAATATCAAGCATACGCTGGGCGCGCTGTCGCAATG
>JBMZPN010000011.1:0-23746 GCA_049620845.1 Puniceispirillum sp. (SeqCode) | reverse complement strand
ATCAGCTTGCGCCCCATTTCACTGGTGCTTATGGCCATCCGCTTGTCAAAACCCCGCATATAGATGCACTGGCCGCGCGTGGTATGCGCTTTGATTCTGCTTATTGCAACGCCCCCTTATGTGCGCCTTCGCGTTTCAGCTTTATGTCTGGCCAACTGGTCACGCGTATTGCCGCCTATGACAATGCCAGCGAATTTCCGTCATCGGTGCCCACATTCGCCCATTATCTTCGGCGTATGGGCTATCGCACCTGCCTGTCGGGAAAAATGCATTTTATTGGCCCCGACCAGCTTCATGGTTTTGAGGAACGTATTACTACCGATGTCTACCCATCAGATTTTGCATGGACACCCGACTGGGAACTGCCAGATGAACGGATCGATAAATGGTATCACAATATGGACTCGGTTCGTGAGGCGGGTGTTGCTAGCACAACTTTTCAGATCGAATATGACGAAGAAACATGCTTTTTTGCCAAACGAAAATTGATGGAATATGCCTGCGAGAAAACCCAGCCTTTCTGCATGGTTGCCAGCTTTATTCATCCGCATGACCCCTATGTCGCCAGGCCGGAATGGTGGGATATTTATGATCAGGCTGATATTGACATGCCTGCCTACACATTAACGCGCGAACATCAGGATGCGTTTTCGCAAAGACTCATGGATGGTATTGAGGCCAGCACGGTTGCCGTAACCGAGGATGAAATCCGCAATGCACGGCATGCCTATTATGCCAATACGTCATATTTTGACAGCAAGGTTGGCGAAATTGTCCGCACCCTCGATGAAACAGGCCAGCTGGACAACACAGTCATTATCATTACCGCCGATCATGGCGACATGCTGGGTGAACGTGGCCTGTGGTACAAAATGAACTTCTTTGAACATTCGGCTCGCGTGCCATTAGTGATGGCAGGGCCTGATATAGCCAAGGGGGCGGTTGCAAGCCCTTGTTCACTGATCGATATACTGCCCACCATGATCGATATCGCTGGTCAGGGCGGCTGTGACAGACCGGAATTAGGGCAACCCATTGACGGACGTTCGCTATGGCCGATGGCAACAGGCAATGGTGAAGATAATGGTGATGCGATTGGTGAATATTGCGCAGAAATGACTGGCCATCCCGTATTCATGATCCGTCGGGGGGACTATAAATATATTCATTGCGATAGCGATCCGGCTCAACTTTTCAATATCGCCAAAGATCCAGCCGAAATGACCAATCTTGCAGATGATCCTGCGCATCAGACGATTGCGGCTGATTTTGCCAGGGAAGTTGCCGAACGCTGGAACAGCGATAATATCCGCACCGATGTCATTGCCAAACAGAAACAGCGCCAATCAGTTTATAATGCCATGCAACACGGTAGTCTGACAGCGTGGGATTACACCCCGCCGCGTGACGCCTCGAATGAATATGTTCGCAACCATATGGACTGGACGGTGACTGCGGCCAAAACCCGCTTTCCGCCACTTGATAGCTAGGGTCTTTGGTCAGTTATCGCTATTGGCTTTATTCATGGCTTCAACTTCCTCGATCAGAATTGGCACCGCCAGATTACAGGCATGAATACCCATAACCGTTGTTAGCTGGATTGTTTCAAAGATTTCCTCCTGCGAGGCACCCGCCTTCAGGGCATTTTGTATATGTCGACGAACCCCGGGAGCATAGAGATGCGTTGTCGCTGCATTGATCGCAATCATAATCAGTTCTTTATATTTCTGCGGAAGCGGCCCCTCGCGATGTGGCACACTCCGGAATGCCAGATACGCCTCCAGAAATTCGGCATCTAATTCGGCCAGCTTATCCCATACCGGATTCCAGTCACCTTTGGATTTATGCGCCTGGGTATGCGGAAATAACGTATCATTATCAGCCATAAACTCATCCTCCCCGATGTTTGAAACTGTCACGCCGAAAGCTGAATAGAGCATCGGGATCAACCGCAATTTCGACCACGGCAGGTTTGTCAGCCGCCAAAGCGGCTTTTACCGCATCGCCTACATCACCAATTCGTTCCGCCTTGAATCCAGCTGCCCCATACAGTTCGGCAACCTTGTCAAATGGCGGGCTATGCACATCGGCACCAATATATCGCTCGCCAAAAAAGTCGCGTTGATAGGCTTTTTCCGCTCCCCAGCACTGATTGTTCATCACGATCGTTACCGTATTGATGCCATGTTGAACTGCCGTGCTTAGCTCGGATATTGTCATTCCAAAGCCACCATCACCCATCATGCTGACAACCGGACGGTCTGGACAGGCCAGCTTTACGCCAAGGCCACAGGCATAAGAAAAACCGACAAGGCCAAAATCAAGCGGCGTAAACAGGCTTGGTGGTTGCCAGTAATTCAACGCATCAGTCGCTTGCAGACATAACGTACCAGCATCCATTGTGATCGCCGCATCCTGTGGCAGTACAGCGCGTAATTCCTTGAACAGACCAGATGGCTGGATCGGGAAAACATCCGAGGCGGCATCGGCATCACGCTTGGCCAGATAGGCGGCACGGTCGGTTTTGAACTGTGCTGTCCACGCATCAACTTCGGCGCGTCCCTTCAAAGTGGCCACCGCCTCGGTAAGCTGCTTTGCGGTTTCACGAACGTCTGCCCAGATGCCTAGCGCAATCGGGAAATAGCGCCCAATGGCAGTGGCTTCAAGCTCTACCTGAATGATCGCGGCATCTGCATTTATATTGTCATAGGAATAGAAGGTCGAATTGAAACCAAGCCTTGTCCCAAGCGCCAGAATGACATCGGCTTCGCGCGCCAGACGTGATGCCACCATATTGCCGCGCGGCCCCATCTGGCCAGCATTGAGCGGATGACCAAAGGGGATCGCATCACCATGTCCTGGTGCCATTATAATTGGCGTGTTCAGGGCTTCGGCAAGTGCCAGAGCTTCAGCCTGACCGCCGCTGTTTTTGATGCCGCCACCTATGACGATGACCGGCGCCTTGGCATTTCGCAACATTTCGGCTGCTTTTTCTATCGTCTTTGCAGGCGCACTGGGCATGCTGTGTTCACGATAGGCGTCCGGCGTTTGCAAGGCGGGAAAATCGACCGTCTCGGCTAATATATCGCGGGGCAAATTGATCTGCACAGGCCCTCGTCGCGGTGCCATGGCTACACGAAATGCCTCACGGAACATTTCGGGCACGCGCGCGGTTTGTGTCACCGTCCATGTCTTTTTGGTCACGGGCGTAAATAGTGCTTGCTGATCGACTTCCTGAAACGCATCACGATATACATGCCCCGATGATAAGGCACCTGCGATTGAGACGACCGGCGAAAACGCCGCTGATGCCTGTGCAAGCCCTGTAACCAGATTGGTGGCACCAGGGCCATTCTGACCAGCCAGCACAACCCCCGGCTTTCCCGATGCGCGGGCAAAGCCATCAGCCATATGCGTGCCGGTGCGTTCATCATGAATACCTATGAAATTAATCTCATCGGCATCATAAAGCGCGTCGAACATTTCCATCGTCGCCGAGCCAATTAGACCGAAAACATGCGATACGTTTTCGACCCTCAGTGCCTCGACCGCGGCCTGACCACCTGACATTTTTTTCATAAAACTTACCTTTCAACAAGCCAATGGCAACCCGCCAGAATTATTCAAATTGATTATCAAGAAAACTACGAACCGGTTCAGCAAAAAGCATGGGCTTTTCAACCAGCCCCATATGCTGAAGTGCTGGAACAATTATTGTATCTGCACCTTCAATTTCGCTGGCGATCGCATATGACATGTCGGGGGTGCTGCCGCTGTCATGTTCGCATGTCATGACCAGTGATGGCACGCAGATTGGCACCGCAGGGCGGATCAGTTCCAGCACGCCATGCGCCAGCACCTGACGGCACTGTGCATAGACAGCCGGATCATTCGCCAACACCCAGCTACGGATTTTGGCAATAACATCATCATGGTCACGAATATAGTCTGGCGTGAACCAGCGTTCGATAGTGGCATCAAGAGTGGCACCAGGCCCGCCTTCATCCGATCTGGCGGCACGCTCTTCGACAAGTTTTTGTGCTTCAGTCCCGCGTTCATGCGGTGAATTCAGAATAGCCAGCGCCCAAGCACGGGTCGGGTAATCCATTGCAAAACGGCGGTTAATCATGCCGCCAAGTGAAAAGCCAACCACAGCAGATTGTGCGACGCCTATCTCATCTAATAGTTCGGCAAGCTGTTCAGCAAATAAACCTAAATCCGGACGACGCGGCGGCGGTGCCGAGTCACCATGACCATAGAGATCATAGTTCAGGACACGGTAATGTTCGGCCAGATACGGGATATGGCCATCCCATGTTGCCCGCGTCAAACCCAGTCCATGCACAAGTGTGATGACCGGCCTGTCGACAGAACCATATAAATCATAGACCGTACCGTTACCCGAAACAGGCATATGTTCCCCCTGTTACCCTTTGACTGAAATACCTATGCAAATGCAGGCATCACCTCGTTACAGAACAGCTTGAGCGATTCCTTTTGCGAAGCCATGTCCAAATTCATACTGGCATAGTAAATAAAGGCGTCAACGCCAAGCGCTTCATAACGTTTCAGCTTGTTGATGACCTCTTCTGGTGTGCCAAACATCAGATTTTCCTGCAACATATCCGCATTATATTCATCGCGGTTTTCCAGTTCATCAAGCGGGATCTGTTTTGGAAAGCCATTCACTACGTCACCAAGGTTCTTGAACAGATTTTCGAATTGCCCAAGTGTTCTTTGCAATGCTTGCACCGGCTTGTTCCAGTCATCAGCTTTGGCATAGACCGCGCTGTGGCGCATCATCGCAAATGTCGGACGCTTTGCATCCGGATTTGCCGCCATAGCTTCATCAAGACGCTGCTTATATAATTCCGCCTCGGAAAACGGACGTGTAAGCGGCCATGACATGATGTTATAGCCATGCTTGACCGCATAGTCATAAGTGATTGGCGCACGCGCTGCGACCCATATAGGCGGATGCGGTTGCTGCACCGGCTTTGGCACCGATGTCGATGTAGGGAATGACCAATATTCGCCATCATGCGCATAATCGCCTTCCCATAACGCTTTCACGACTGGCAACATTTCATGCATATAACGCCATGAGTCCGACTGTTTCAGCCCGGGATGCATGCGGTCAAATTCGCGCTGATAGGCACCTGACCCGATGCCAAATTCAAGCCGTCCACCCGAAATCAGATCGGTAAAGGCCGCCTCACCCGCCAGATTAATCGGATGCCAATAAGGTGCCGTGGCCACCGCCGTACCAAGACGAATGCGATCCGTTTGACCCGCCCACCATGTCAATATCTGAAACGGGTTCGGCGCAATTGTCATCTCCAGCGCATGATGCTCGGCTGCCCATACAAGGTCAAATCCTCCCTGTTCGGCCATTTGCACCATTTCCAGCGTATGACGTTGAACCGTATCCATATCGATTGAGTCATCAAGACGCTCAAGATTTACAGCAAGTTGGAATTTCATTATCTGCTCCTCTTATCAGCGGGATACAAAAACCGCACCCAGCGGTTCATCGGATGTGTTCATCCAGATTGTCTTTGGCCTTGTATAGTCATAGACCGCCTGAAACCCGCTTTCACGCCCATAGCCGGAACCCTTTACGCCACCAAATTCGGCGATTGGCGATACCGCGCGATAGGTGTTGACCCAGACAATGCCAGCGCGCACCGCCTTTGCCATGCGTATCGAACGGGCGCTATCACGTGTGAAAATGCCTGCGGCCAAACCATGCTTCGTATCATTGGCCAATGCCACAACCTCGGCTTCATCCCGAAACCGCAAAGCACTGACAACAGGACCAAAAAGTTCGGTATCAACAATGCGCAAATCCTGACGCGGGCAATCAATGATCGTTGGTTCAAAAAAGATGCCGTCAAGACCATCGGGACGTTTACCCCCGCATAGAACATGGCCACCTTCAGTCACTGCATGGGCAACTTCACGCTCAATCACGTCACGTTGACCAACCGTGCAAAGTGGCCCCATCTGTGTATCTTCGGCAAGCGGATCACCAATCAGAATATCCTCGGCAGCCGCTTTCATGCGCGCAAGAAATTCATCGGCAATATCTTCATGCAGATAAAGACGCGATCCGGCTACACAGCTTTGACCGGCAGCACCAAAAATGCCTGCAACAGCACCATTTACCGCACTTTCGATATTGGCATCATCAAAGACGATAATCGGTGATTTACCGCCTAATTCTAGTGAAACCTCGGCAAAATTTTCGGCTGAATTATGTAATACATGGCGCGCCGCTATGGGGCCGCCGGTAAAGGATATACGCGCCACCAGAGGATGCGAGGTGAGCGCCTTACCACATGGGTCACCATGGCCGGTGATAATATTGACCACACCATCCGGAATACCAGCTTCTTTGATAAGCTTGCCGAATTCCAGCATCGCTGCCGAGGCATGTTCGGATGCTTTCATAACCACTGTATTACCCGCCGCCAATGCCGGACCAATTTTAACAGCGCTCAGGAAAAGCTGTGAATTCCATGGCACAATAGCGGCTATTACACCTAGCGGTTCACGATCGGTAAAGACAAACAGATCAGGCTTGTCGATCGGCAAGGTGTCACCATGTATCTTGTCAGCGCAGCCAGCATAGAAATGGAAGAATTCGGCAATATATTTAGCCTGCCAGCGCGTTTCCTTGAGCATCTTGCCTGTATCAACCGCCTCGGTATGGCCAAGCTGTTCGGATTGATCGACCAGCAATTCGGCAAGTCGGCGTAAACAATGGCCACGCTCTGTCGGGCTCATCTTGCTCCAAGGCCCTTCATTGAAAGCGCGGTCTGCCGCGCGAACAGCCTTATCAACGTCCTCCACCGTGGCCTCGGGCACACATGCCCAAACCTGTCCGGTTGCCGGATTGATACTGTCAAAGCTGTTGCCGTCTGATGCGCCAACCCACGCCCCATCAACCAGCATTTTGTAATCAACTATTTTTGCCATACCTAACCACCTATCCATCAGGAATGTATTCGTTTCGATGACAGAATGACAAAAGAAGCAATATTTGTTAAACGAATTATTCCGATTATAATGTTCGATTAAATCGAATTTTCTACCGATCACAGGGGAGGCAATGATGAACATCACATCGCTTGAAACTTTTGTCGCTATCGTTGATACAGGCAGCCTTGTGCGCGCATCTGAACGTCTGCATGTTACGCAATCAACCGTCACCACAAGGCTGAATGCCCTCGAAGAGGATCTTGGCCAGACCCTGCTTCACCGGCAAAAGTCAGGCGCGGTCATGACGCTGGCTGGGTTGAAATTCAAACGTTATGCCGAAGCCATGCTCGATCTATGGCAAAAAGCGCGAAGCGAGACCGCTTTGCCCGGTTCGGTAAATCATATATGCAATATCGGATGCATTCCCGATATATGGCCTTATTGGGGGCAACGTCTATTCGACCATATTCGGAACACACAACCACAGACCGCATTGGCAGCATGGCCAGGACAAACACGCGATATGAATGACTGGCTGGATACTGGCGTAATCGATATGGCGCTAAGCTATCAGCCGCGACGCCACGAAAGTTTCACCAGTCGCCAGATAGCAACCACAAAGCTAGCCTTGTTTTCGACCCGCAAAGATGGCCCCATTCGGTTTGACTCCAACTATCTTTATGTTGATGGCGGCGAGAATTTCGCCCGCCAGCATACATTGGCCTATAGTGATGCTGGAACTGCCAGAATTTCAATCGGTTCATCAGTCTGGGCATGCGACTATCTGCTGAAAAATGATGGATCAGCATATCTGCCTGTTGAACTGGCCAAGCCACTTTGTGATGATGAGCGCCTGTTCAAGCTTGAAGATGCGCCAGTCTTTGACCGGCACATCTATCTGGTCAGTAATGACAGAGTGGTAAAAGCATGGCCATGGTTCGAAGAATTATGCGATGATATATCTGACGTGTGGCGATAGGGCTGGCATTTCATTAGTGGAAATACTACGAAAAAACAGAGTTCAGCCGTATAGGTGTATAACCCAAAGGCCAATGTCAGCACGGTAACGGGTTTAGTGTCAGTAATTGTAATAAGCGGCGGATTACAAGCCCATGAATGATGCAGATGAATTTGACGACTTCGATGACGAAGAAGACGAAGAAGCTCAGGAAAGGAAAAAGGCCGCCGCAAAGAAAGCAAAGCGTAAGGCATTTTTTCTCATGTCTGCGCTTATCGGTGGGCCTGCTATTGTCATTGGCGCTTTGTTCATTGGTAGCCATATGTTGTTCACTGATTCATCACCATCGGCTGCCGATATCAGCAAGGCCTATGAACTGCGCAAGCAATCAGGCATGAGCGTCAGTGCCGCTTTGAAAGGTGCTGAGCTGCTTGGCGATGATTTGAGTGGTGGCGAGGCTGATAACGCAACCGGTGATGAGCTGGCAGCTGACAATGCGACAGACGAAAATGTGATGCCCGATGAATATCAATATTTTTCATTCGTACTGGCATTTACCACAAATTTAAAAAATAGCAAAAAAATGGTTTCGGTTGAGATAGCCTGTTCCAAACTGGCGAAATATATAGATGGAGACATATTCCTACTTGAAATGACGGATATGGAACCTGCATTCAGATCAGTTCTTTTGGGGCATCTCAGTGAATTCCAGGAAACTGATCTCGACACCGTGCCAAAACGTGAAGCGGCAACCGAAATATTGCGTCTGGCTCTAAATGAAGAATTATTGAAATATGATTATAAAAGCCAGATAGATGCGCTTTATTTCACAAGTTTTCGGATATTCTAGTTACGCCTTGGATCGCGCAGGCTTGCGCTTGAACAGAACAAATTCATCTGGAACAGGCTTAGGGTCAACCGGCACCTCAATCGGGTCAGGTTCAATAACCGCATATGGTTTTATCGAGTCATCGTTAAACGCATCCATAACGGCACCGAAAATATCGTCACTTTCGCTATCCCCGGCTTTTTCATTATAGCTTGCCGTGCGGTCATTTTTGCGTTGCTGGCGTAAAGCTTCAGATATATTAGGCACGCCTGACTTGCCGACCCCGTTTTTGAGGGATAAACGTCCTTTGACCCAACTAAACAAAGTTGACGTTTCGGTTTTTACACCATTCTTCGAATTTTCAGTCCCCAGAATACTCTTCACCAAAGAAACCTTCATTGGGTTTGACAATACCGGCAGTCCGATAACTAGATGCAGAGAATCACCTAGAAGTTGCAATGTCAAGGCTGTTGAGCCAACTTTGCGAATCGGAAAGGGCGCCTGAGTCATAATGTCGCACTTTTCAAAGAATTGAGGTGAATCATTGCACTACCCCCAAGATGTTGATTTTTCCAAATGGCGCACAAAAAAGAAGGGCGCTGCACCTGCAGCACCCTTTTTAGGAGATTGTCTCGTTTAAGTTGTAAGATTTTGGATTACAAACCCAAAATTTCAAACCATCGGCTAGAACAAACCTTCGATCTGACCTTTATCATTCAGCATAATTGACTCGGCTGAAGGCACCCGTGGCAAACCAGGCATTGTCATGATCTCACCGCAAATAGCGACGATGAAACCAGCGCCAGCCGATAGACGCACTTCACGTACTGGCACACTATGACCGGTTGGGGCACCCCGCAGGTTTGGATCGGTACTGAAGCTATATTGTGTCTTAGCCATACATACCGGAAGATGGCCATAGCCCTGCTCTTCCCATTGCTTGAGCTGATCGCGAATTTTCTGATCGGCGATCACCTCATCGGCACGGTAGATACGCTTGGCAATTGTCTCAATCTTTTCCAATAGCGGCATTTCATCCGGATAGATTGGGGCAAAGTTTGCCATTTCAGCGTCAGCAATTTCAGCAACGCGGATAGCCAGCGCTTCAGAACCCTTTGATCCATGCTCCCAATGTTTCGAAACAATGGCCTCTGAGCCCTGTTCGGCAACATAATCTTGCAATGCTTTGATTTCAGCATCGGTATCAGTGACAAAATGGTTCACCGCCACAACAACCGGCACCCCAAAGGATTTCAGATTTTCGATGTGACGACCAAGGTTCGGGCAACCAGCCTGAACGGCGGCAACATTTTCTGCACCCAGATCCGCTTTGGCAACACCACCATTCATCTTCATGGCGCGGACAGTAGCGACAAGAACAACAGCACTTGGGGCAAGACCAGCCTTGCGGCATTTGATGTTCATGAATTTTTCAGCACCCAGATCAGCACCGAAACCAGCCTCGGTCACGACATAGTCAGCTAGCTTAAGAGCTGTTGTCGTGGCGACAACCGAGTTACATCCATGAGCAATATTAGCAAATGGGCCACCGTGAACAAATGCTGGGTTGTTTTCCAATGTTTGAACAAGATTAGGCTGCATGGCCTGACTCAGCAGAACGGTCATGGCACCATCAGCTTTAATGTCACGGCAATAGACCGGACTTCGGTCACGGCGGTAAGCCACGATTATGTCGCCTAAGCGCTTTTGTAAATCTTCAATATCCAGAGCAAGACACAGGATTGCCATAACTTCCGAAGCAACCGTAATATCAAAGCCAGACTGGCGCGGAAAACCATTTGATACACCACCAAGGCTGGTAACAATATCACGCAACGCACGATCGTTCATATCGACAACGCGGCGCCATGTCACACGGCGCTGATCAATCTCCTGTTCATTTCCCCAATAGATATGATTGTCAATCATTGCGGAGAGCAGATTATGTGCCGATGTAATCGCATGAAAGTCACCTGTAAAATGCAGGTTCATTTCTTCCATAGGCACGACCTGCGCATAGCCGCCTCCAGCGGCGCCACCCTTCATACCAAAGCAAGGACCAAGCGATGCCTCGCGGATGCAGACCATAGCCTTTTTACCAATGGCATTAAGACCATCGCCGAGGCCAACTGTAGTGGTGGTTTTACCTTCACCAGCCGGGGTCGGGTTAATTGCCGTAACCAAAATCAACTTGCCATCACTACCGCCTCTTTTTGAGGCTATGAATTCAGCCGACACTTTGGCTTTATCATGACCAAACGGTAATAAATCCTTTTCAGGAATGTCGAGCTTTTTACCAATCTCTTGGATTGGCTGCATCTTTGCTTCGCGTGCAATTTCGATATCGCTTTTATAAGTCATCAGGTTTCTCACCTTCTAATCATCGTTGCCAGCTTGCGCCAATAATGGGCAGGCCATAGGGGATTTGTAGATTCGTTATATGCAATTCATCCAATGGGTTATCGCAAAAGCGAAGCCATTTTTGGCAGATGACACATATAAGCATCCATCAAAAAATAAATGGGATATAACAGGAGCCTTAGATAGTCAGTTCAGAATGCACATGGCATAGCCTGACGGGCTCCTGTTACATGATCGTAATATGGCTTAGCCGAGCTCTTCGAGCTTACGCTCCCACTTCATGGCCTTAGCGAATTTGCGCAATTCATCTTCAGGCATATTGATGGTGTTTTCAGGGCCAGGGTAGTTTCTGGTCTTAACATCATCCATATATCTGGTGATAACATCTTCCATGATCGGAATCAGGTCGGTGTAGATCCGCGAATGCTTTGGTACATGCTCTTCCCAAAGATGGAACAGATCAGACGAGATGATGTGAACACCATCTGCACAGTTACCTGCGCCAAGGCTGATAACTGGAACTGGCAGTGTCTCGGCAAGATATTCGGCAACTTCGGATGTTGTCACCTCACAGAGAATTGAGAAACAACCAGCGTCATACATCGCCTTTGCATCATCAACAAGCTCCTGGGCACGGGCAGCCGTTTTACCCTGCGCAATGAAGCCACCAAGCTGTGGCATACGCATCGGGGTAATACCAATATGTCCCTGAACAGGAATACCAGCACTTACAATGGCTTCGATTGCCGGTACATGATGGCGGTTACCTTCACATTTCATGACTTCGGCGTTTGCTTCATGAACAAAACGGCCAGCATTCTCGACAGCCTGCTCTTTTGAAACATGGAAGCTCCAATAAGGCATATCGACCATACGCAGACCATATTGTGACCCACGATCAATCGCCTTTGACATCATCATGACTTCATCAAAGCTAACTGAAACAGTGCTTTGGTGTCCGAAAAGGATCATACCACCTGTGTCTGAAACGCAGAGAATGTCCATGCCCAAACGATCCGCCACAACGGCTGTACGATAATCATAAGCAGCGAGCTGTGTAATCGGCTCACCCTTTTCCATTTTCTTGAGTAGTGTTTTATAGGTCACTTTCCTGCGTGGCGGTGTGTCTGACATTTTTCTCTCCTCCTAATATTCCCATAGTGTATTTCACGTTAGTTGGGTTGTTTTGTTTATTCCCACTACAACGTTACAATTTTCTTAACCATGGCATAAGAAAAACTGTCAAATAAATGGCTTACAGCTATTAGATATGTGGCATTGGCTATGTTTCAGAGAATGTAGCACCGTCTTTTGAGGACATTCTAGGTCAGCACATCAACAAAAAGAAACCCGCCGACAATGGTCAGGACGACTGCAACAATTATTTTTAAAAATGCCGTTGGTAGCCTATGTGCAACCTTGGCACCAATAAGGCTGCCAGACGAAATGCCGATGGCAAGACCAATAGCTATGATCCAGTTGAAATTACCCGCCATCAGATTTGCCGCCGTAGCGAAACTGGCGATGGGGAGCTGAATGGCTTGTGACAAACCAATCGCAATAAGAACTGGCAAGCGAAGCCACATCAATAATGGCACCAGAACCAGTGGTCCGCCTGTACCCGTCAGCGATGATAGAATACCGGTTACCGCACCAATGCCAATAAGGGGGGTATTCCCAAGCGGCGGCGCATCATCATGATCCGCCTTGGCGCCACCACGTAATGTTTGAATACCCGACAGAATGGCAAGAATACCAATCAAAGCCTTTAGAAAATCAGCATGCGTGACAGCAACAAGCCAGCTACCCATTAAAGCGCCAGGAGCAGCACCAATAAATAATATCAATGCCATCGACCATTGTATTGATTTGCTCTGGGCATAAATGAACGTGCCAACAAGCCCCGAAACAATATAAGCAAACATAGCGGCAGAAATCGCCAGCTTGATATCAACATTGCCGAAATAGACCAGCAGGGGAACCAGCACGACACCGCCGATCCCTATACAACCAATAAGCGCGCCTGCAAACAAACCACAAGCAAGATACATTGCAAAAACTGACAATAATGTCGCTTCAAGTTCCACTTTTCGCCCTCGACTCTTAAGTCATACATACATGATCACGGCGTAGGCAATCTGTCTGTTTGACAGATTTAAAGCATAAACCGACATTTATTTTTGATGTTCAAAGCTAGCATTAGCCAGTGGGCAAGTCGTGTTTTTACTGCGCTTAACAACGGAAAATTCGCCAGCCTCTATGAATAAATTCACCATATCTATAAACAAAACATTGAGTTTTAGCTTTGAGCTATAAAAAAACGCGTATACGGTAATTTATATAGATAAGAGTTTTGTTAAAGCGTCTTTCGATAGATGACGTCAAATTAGTTTGCGTTTGGAGAGTGCCTTATGTTTTTAAAACAGCTGGAATATCTTGTTGCCGTTATCGAAGAAAACCATTTTGGCCGCGCCGCTGCGCGCTGTAATGTTACCCAACCAAGCCTATCAAACGGTATTAAGCAATTAGAGCTTGAGCTTGGTGTGACACTTTTCAAACGTGGCCGTGGTCAACGCCTTTACGGCATTACTGCCGAAGGCGAAAAAGTAGCTTCATGGGGACGGTTGATTATTGCGAATTTCAACGCCCTTAGTAATTCGATTGCCGAAATGCAGGGCAACCTTCATGGCAAATTATCGATTGGCGCTATGCCATCCATGTCACCCGTGCTGCCTATCATCTTGCAGCGCATTCGCAAGGCATATCCGGGGCTATCTGTTGATGTAAGATTTGTGGGCAATGATGAAATCAAAATTGGCCTCGATAATTACTCGCTAGACTGTGCCATCACTTATGTTGAAGATGCCGACGAGCTTGGCTGGTGCAATGTCCTGCCAATCTTTACCGAAACATGGGGTCTGCTAGTGCCAGACTCTTTTGAATTCGAGAATATCGAAGAAATCACATGGAAAGATGCCGCCCAGTTACCTTTCGCATTATTGCGCCAATCAATGCATGAACGCCGTATCATTGACAGCACCTTTTCGCTGGCAGGATGTGAAGTCGTTCCAAAGATTGAGTCCGAGTCGATTTTGCATCTTATGTTTCAGACGCAATATACTGAATTATGTACTGTCATCCCCTATCACTTTACACGCATGCCCGGATTGCATGACGGCACCAAAGTTCTATTGCTGAAGGATCCTGTTGTCCGCAAGGAGGTTGGGCTGTTTTGGGTTAAAGCCGAAACCGAAATGCCAATGTCGCGCATCGCTGTTGAGATTTCCAAGGAATTGAGCGACTCGGGTGAATTACATAATTTCCTGTATGGCCCGAAGCAGTTCATGCCAACCGATGATGAAGACGATGCGGCAAGTTATGCAGCGCTTAAACAGGCTGCTGGGCTCGACTAACCCGATTATTCAGTCCTATCGGATCTGAATGCCCTTAATGTCTCTGTACTATGATATGTACCGGCGGTTCATATCATCTGCATGACCACATATCATAACCACAACTGATCTGCTGGCGATGCGCGGAATATCTGCCGCGTTTACATTTCGTTTCACAAAGAAAAAAGGGCTGGCGAGATAAACGCGCCAGCCCCTTTTCAATATTGTCTGATGTTACTATTCGGCAGCAACAACGATGTCGTCTGCAACCGGATGCCCAAGTGGGTTCTCTGGGTTCACACCCAAATGCTTGCCCCATTCGGCATAGTAATGACGCATACCGACTTCATCATGGATAGTGCCACCTTCATGGCGACCATGCAGAATTCTGCGGGCTTCTGTACCCTCACGCATGGTTGTGCCCTGACCAGCAACGCCAACCAGATCTTCATGCAGATTGCGTCCAAATGGACCCCAGATTGAGTTATGATGCTCAATTCTGGTTGCACGCTCTTCTGGTGTGTCTTTCTTGAGGCCATAACCACGGAATTCAATCAGAACCTTGTTAGGGCCAAGTGGCGTGACCGAGTCACTGCGATAGGCGCTACCTCTGAGGTTGAAGTTAAAGCCCGGGAACAGGTCAACCATATACCACTGGTTTGGTGGCAGGTTCGGGAATGACAATTCGCCTCTGTCCTCAAAGCCCTCATATTCTTCATATTGCACTGTGAAGCTACTTACATTCACATGACCATTGTCAAATGGGATGTTCTTGCGAGCAAAATACGCATCATTAAAGCCCGTCACACGGTTATGATAATGCATGAAGTCATGATAGAACTCGCTATTGGTGTCGTGCCAAAGCTTGTAATTGGTGTCGATGATGGCCTTGTGATAATGGAAAACTTCCATCTCTTCGGCATCAATCGCATCAGCGATGCAATCAAAGGCACCGCATGTCCACTCAGAGATGCTCTGGGTTGGGTTTGGATCAAGTGTCACCCAGACCATACCACCATGCTGAACACCGCTATGAAGTTCAGTCAGACCTTCAACTGAAATACCGTTACCTGCAAGCCTGTCTACATTGGGAGCGAGATAAGCTTTGATGCCATCGCCATGATTTACGGCAACAACATTCTGAAAGGCGATCTGGGTTGTTCTGAAATCACCTTTGTTTGACATTTCGCTTGTATGGCACATCGGTATCCATACTTTTGCGAAAATGTGCTCGATTTCCTGCTCATATATCTCGTAGTTATTGTAACACTCACTTGAGATATATTCGATTTTTGGTGTGGCTAACCATTTTTTATGATTTCTTGGTGGCATAAAACCCTCCATCAACAATCGGTAATATATTTAACTAAGGCCATTTTCGGGCTTTTGGGCATGTAGTGTCAACAATTTCGTTGTCGTAATTAGAAATTGTCTAATAGCCATAGGCTATGAAAAACATATTTTTGCAATATGCAACAATGCTTAAAACCCAAGGATAACCGCCACTTTATCCAATGCTCATGTGGCTAGGCCTGATTTCGCATCTTGAAACAGCTGGCTGATAAGCGCGGCATTTTCAATTTTAGTCTCGGACATTTTATTCAGTGACAGCAAATTGGACGCTTCAAAATCAAGCATATGGCTGTTTTTTGCAGATTCTGGATAATGTTTACTGACAAAGAAAAAAGGCGCTGGCCTTAGATCATCCCCAAGACTCATACCCACTAGAACATTGGCTTGATCAGCAGGCTTGGTCAAAACCTCAAAGCTGAGCGTGAAGTTTTCCGGCTTGCAGGATATTGCCCCTATTTCGGCATCTACATCGTCACTATTGGCCAGATTTTGTTGCACATGTGACAGGATATTATCGGCGATAACAAAACACTCATGCATCGCTTGCAACTCGACCGCTACTGCCGGCGCATCATGTTCATCGGTATCCCCGAGAAAAAAGTCTTTTGATTCAAAAGGAAGCTCTATGGTGAATTTCGAGCGGTCACGGTCACGGTGCAAAAGCTCGACAAGATACCAGGCTTCAACATATGCTGGCGTTCGGTCATCAAACCAGAAGCTATGCCGAACCTTTTCACCATTCTCACAAAAATAGATTTCCAGTTCAGGTATGCTCAGGCCAATTTGAAGGTCGCCATCAAACACCTTTGTGTAAAGCGACGCCCTGTCACTTTGCCATTCCAGATCCAGATGCTTGTTTGCTGGCTCAGGCTCAAGATAGCTATGCGCGGCTCTAGCCATCCAGAACAGGGCGTTTTGGGCTTCAAAACGCGCTTTCTTATAGGCTGGGCTGGTGAATATTGTGATATCTGGCCAGTTATAGGTCAAACGCATCTCCACAAAGAAAATAATAAAATTTCCAGAACATACAAATAGGGTTATGCGCTTTTAATTATTGAGAATTACCATAATAGAGAGTCACAACGTGAACCGCTTCGGCAAAAAACAACCATCTTTCCATCACTAGACCAACAGCAAGACTCGCCGTTGCAATTGAAACAAAGAACAACGGCTCAGCCATACCAAGACTGAGAACCATACAAACCGCTGGCAAGACAAAACATAGGAGTGTTGACAGCATACGGATCTGCCGGCTGTGCTTGCGAGCCACGACATAGCCCATTTCACGCATGACATAATTTGGTTGCGTATGAGCTGCCTCGACCTGACGGATTTTTCCCTGATCTTTCAAACCAATAGCTTGTTCAAGCGTGTAGCCGATCGGTGTTCTATCAATCTTGAACCAATAGATCCATTTTGCAACAAGAGCCGTCACGGCAAGCATCAGCGCAAGACCGATAGCCGAACTGTTTAACTGGTCAAAGATGGCGAGCAACAAGACCTGCAAAATAGCCCCGCTTGCCAGCGCGATGATGATATAATTCGGCGCTGTCATATTCTGGTTCCACGCGCTGATTGTACGGAGCGACGCATAAATCATGCCTGTGCAATAAACGGTCACAAGCGACAGAATAGCTGTCAGCAAGGCAACATAGGGCACAAAGCCGTCTAGTTTTCCAAAAAACACCCAAGATATACCAAAAATACCAGCTGGTGCATATGTAGCTACGGCAAACACACCTTCGCGTGACAGCCATGATGTCCGCCATTGGGACAAGGCACGCCACGAACGCTCAGGATGGCCTAGATGCGCCATTGATGACATCAGCCCTGCTGTAATCAACCCAAGCGAAAGCGCCATGCCAGCAAAGCCATAAACCGGACTTTCAGGAACAACACCCATGAAACAGGCCAGTGAAATCAGCATCAGCAGGCCATATCCGGCACCAGATGCTGTGGTAAACAAAATAACGGAATAAGCGGGATGCATGTTTTTGTCCTCTTATCGGCTAAGCTTGCGATCAGCCCAGGCAAAGAATTTTTCTGTCATACTGCCGTCACCGGCGCCAACTGTTTCTTTCAATGCTACGGGTTCTGACGTCACGGCATCACGACGTTTGCGTGGTGGCAGATATTTATTCACAGGCTTGTAGCCAAATTCTTCCAGCAAATTAAAGCCTTCACGCTCGGCAACAAGTTGCGACACTTCGCTTTCAGGGTCACCCAAATCACCAAAATGACGGGCACCGGTCGGACAGGCACGCACACAGGCTGGCTGACGATCTTCAGGCTCAAGATTTTCGTTGTAAATCCGATCCACACAGAGCGTACATTTCTTCATTACGCCATGTGATGAATCATACTCCCGCGCCCCATATGGACACGCCCATGAACATAGTTTACAGCCGATACATGTATCCGGATTCACCAGAACAATGCCGTCTTCTTCACGTTTATAGCTGGCACCTGTAGGACAGACCGTTACACAGTCAGGCTCTTCGCAATGCAAACATGAGCGCGGAAAATGAACTGTTCGGCTTTCCAAACCTTCGCCAAGTTCAAAGCCATGTACGCGGTTAAGCCACGCGCCGTGCGGATCCTGACCATAAGGGTCAATATCGGTCAATGGCGCCGAATAGCCCGATGTGTTCCACTCTTTACAGGATGTGACACAACCCTGACAGCCAACACAGGTATCAAGGTCGATAACAAGGCCAAGTTTTTTATTAGTGGTAGCAGGAAGAGATGTCATGATTTTGATCCCTTATTAAATTGTGAACCATACGCCATAACATCAGGTAATGGGGCATCGGAACGCGCTTTGAACGGCTCAAAATATGGCTCGGCAGTGCCAGACTCTTCTTGCAATGCCTTGCTGATTTTAACCCGCAAATCATACCAAGCAGCCTGTCCAGTCACCGGATCACTGTTCGAATAACGATAGCCGCCTTCGCGCGCAGGCAGTAATTCCGAAATCAGGTGATTGAGCAAAAAGCCCTGCTTCATCTCCGGTGCATCCTTATCAAGACCCCATGCGCCACCGCGTTTGCCAATCGCATTCCATGTCCACAATGTATCAGGGTTACAGCCTTCCATCAGACTAACCTGACATTTGACACGACCAATATGGCTTGTCAGCCAGACCCAGTCATCATCATGGATATCCAGACTTTCGGCCTTTTCACGATTCATATAGAGGCGGTTCGCATTTGTGATCTGGCGTAGCCACGCATTCTGCGACCCCCATGAATGATACATATGCATTGGCCGCTGCGTAATCGCATGAAATGGATAGTCATCCTTATTGACCATTTCCCCTTCAAATGTCGGATACCAGAACGGCAATGGATCAAAAAATGATGTAATGCGTTCTCGATGCGAGTCATCTGGCTGGATATCACCATGGCCTTGCGCTGCAAGACGGAATTTCTGCAAGGTTTCACTATATAGCTCAAAGACAATCTGGTCAGTCGAGCCGTTAAACCCAACCGATTTAGCCCAGTCCAGATAGGCTTTGTTTGCATGTTTATAATACCGCATTTCTGGCTCAAGCTCATGCGCATGAAAACAGCCATTGTCGATATATTCCTGAAGCTGGTTCTGGTTGGGCTCGCCAACGCCATATTTTGAACCATCTTCACCACGCCAGCCAGCCAGCGGACCAACTCCCGGTGTTCGCTGGTGATTGGTAATGTAATCCGCATAGCCCCCGGGATATTTAGCCGTGCCGTCTTCATTTGTCATGCCCGGCAAACCAAGACGCGCACCAAGATCAAGCATCACGGTCTGGAATGGCCGCACATCGCGATCCGGCTCAATGACAGGCTGGCGAATGGCATCATTCGCCGAGTCAGGTTCCGAGATCGGGCGATCCAGCATCGAAATACAATCCCATCTTTCCAAATAGGTTGTATCTGGCAGGATCAAATCGGCATAAGGAATTGTTTCCGAATAAAACGCATCTGAATAGATGACTTTCGGAATGACATATTCGCCTGTATCGGGGTTTTTGGCCGTCAGATGACGCAATGTGTCAGGCACATTCATCGACGAATTCCAGCCCATATTAGCCATATACATAAACAGCACATCAATATTATATGGATCCATAGACCCGGCATTATTAATGACCATATGCATCAAGCCATGCGCGGACACTGGCGCGTCCCATGAATAGGCTTTATCAATCCGCAATGGGTTCCCCTTGTCATCGACAAGCAGGTCTTCAGGCCCTTTGACAAAACCAAGCGGCGGCCCAGGAAGCGGTGTATCCGGCTTGACCTGATCAACCTTGCCAGCAGGGCGAATGCCTGGCGGGATCGTCTTTGGATAAGGCGGCTTATAACGAAAGCCACCCGGGCAGTCGATTGAACCCAGCAAAATCTGCAGCAGGTGGATCAAACGGCATGTGTTAAAGCCATTTGAATGCGCCGAGATACCACGCATCGCATGCATTGATACCGGACGTCCGATCATCTTGTCATGCTTGCGTCCTGCCCAATCAACCCATGGCTGATCTATAACAATTTCACGCTCAAACGCTGCTTCGGCAAGTTCACTTGCAATACGCTTGATTGTTTCAGCCGGAATACCGATCTCGTCAGCGACGGACTCAGGGGCAAATTTGTTATCCAGAAAACGTTTGGCAATCAATGACATAACTGGTACGGCTTTCGACCCGTCTGCCAGTTTGAACGAACCATTCAAAGCCGGATCGATCTCTAATGTATTGGCACCAACGGCCTTGTTCTGGTTTTTATCCCAAGCTAACGGCTCACCATCCTTGTCGCGTGCGATCAGCCCATCATTGGCAGCACCCGGATTTTGAATGACCAGCCAATGTGAATTTGTATAGCGGACAAGATAATCAAGATCGACCTTGCCAGCCTGCATCAATTCATAAATCAAAGCTGATACAAACAGACCATCACTGCCGGGTTTGACCCCTAGCCATTCATCGGCAATCGCGCCATAACCTGTTCGTACAGGATTAACGGCAACCACCTTTACGCCACGCTTTTTCAGCTTGCCAAGTGCTTTTTTGATAGGGTTTGAGCCGTGATCTTCGGCCACGCCCCATAGCATGAAATATTCTGTTTTATCCCAGTCAGGCTCGCCAAATTCCCAGAAAGACCCGCCAAAGGTATATAATCCGGCAGCCGCCATATTAACCGAGCAGAAACCGCCATGGGCAGCAAAATTTGGCGTTCCGAACTGTGACGCCCACCAGCCGGTTAACGCCTGACTTTGGTCGCGGCCAGTGAATAAGGCAAGTTTACGCGGGTCTTTTGAACGTACGTCGCCAAGCCAGCTTGTTGCCAGATCGAGCGCTTCATCCCATGAAATTTCGGCAAATTCACCCGAACCGCGCGGGCCAACTCTTTTAAGTGGTGATGTCAAACGCGCAGGTGACACCTGCGTCATTATTCCCGAGGCACCCTTGCCACACAGAACGCCCTTATTCACAGGGTGATCGCGATTACCCTCAATATAGCGAACCTGACCATCCTTGAGATAAACTTTGATCCCGCAACGACAAGCGCACATATAGCAGGTTGTGGTCTTGATCTCATCGGCAGGATTCGTTTGAAGATCAACAACAGGGTCTCTGTTATTTTCACTAACGGGTGCGTCCATCTTAACTGACCTCCAAAAACGTCAAGTTTATCTATATATCTACACAGAACATATACGAATTACTTTTCTATGCAACATAGACAATCATCTGTTTTAACTACAAAAACTGATGGGCTAATATCGTTTATTCTGATTTGACATCACTCACGAAACAGGATTGCCTCGCATTTTGCCTAATCAAAATCGTCATCATCGTCATCGCCAAAGAATTCGTCATCATCAATGTCGTCTTCTTCATCAAAATCATACTCAAGCTGTTCGGTCACATAAACCATAACATTTTCGCCATCCACCTTGGTATCATAGGTTTTGAGCGGTAGTTCAGCTTCATCCTGCAATTCCAATGTTTCCAGATCCCAAGACCAAAGATGCTTTGTGCATGTGAGCTTGCACCCCAGAATAGTGCCAGACTCATCCAATGGCTCTTCCATATGCGGACAAATTGGCGGTAATGCAGTAAAACCTGCCTTGTGATGGGCAACGACAAGAGGAATGCCACCACCAACGCTGGCCCAAAGCTTTTTTATCGAACCCGGTTCTACTTCACTTGTTTTACAAACTTTTATCCAGCTCATGTTAATGGCTTCCTTCTTTAACTCGACATATTTTGACTTTGGCCAAGGCCTTTATGTGAAGTGGCCGCAATTACCATTTAGATTGGCCAGTGCGACCCTTTGTCCATGCGGCGGTTATCCAATTTGGTTTCGCGATTAACAAATTTTGCCACACCATCCTTGATGGTGAATTTGTCATGATATTTACCAACCACAAAAAGACGGCTCTCACCTGAGTCAAGATGCGCGTTTATGCCATCAAGCATGTTTTGATACACAACGACAGAGCTCACAGCTTCGGCTGTTTTGCCATCATCAGAGATATCAACTGTATAAACAGATGTATGACGACGAAGAGGTGAATGGTCTGTGTTATGCTTTGGCAGCATTTCCATAAGACCCTGAAGCTCTTTCTTGTCGCCAGAGAAATAGATCATGTCTTTGTTAATTTCAGGGCTGAATGATGTTATTGAATAGTGGAACGAGTCATCACAAAGCTCGAACCATGCACCCCAATTCAGCTCATCCAAAGCCATTGTAGCTTTGTAGATTGTTTTCTCAATCTGCCTTTCGATATTCTGTTCCATTGCATTCCCTCCCGCCATATCATGGCTTTTTAAATTGTCGTAAAATCTTCATAGTCCGTTAAGCGAGAGCCCTAAAATCATCAGTTTAAGCCAGACTTAATTTGCATTTCGCTTTTTTATCATTGTTATGTAGAACCTAAACCATCCTTTTTTTGAGAAGTAACCCGTTCCACAACATCAAAATATGGGTCAATCGCCACTTAATCAGCTTCACATTTACGATCAGTCAAGTGGCGAATATGATGCGTCAGAGATAAGATCAGGGTCTGGCGAAACATTCGAATCAAGACATTGTTTCGCCATCATATAGGTAGCCGGATCATTGAAAACCTCTACCGCGATAAGGCGCTTTTGTCTGAAACTCCAGAAAGAAATGCCACCATCGCGACTGCCAGGCCTTGTGACCTGATAAACCTCTTCGTCGGTAACTGGTACAACGCCAACTGACTGCAAATTGGCATCATACTGATCCGACCAGAACCAAGGCGTTTGAATGGTAGGTGGGGCAACTTCCATCAGCGTCGACGCCGCAATCGCGGCTGTTTCTTGCGCATTATGGACTGACTCGATCGCTATTGAAGCGCTGCGTTGCAACGCGACATCACCAATTGCCAGAACATCCGGATGACTTGAATACATTTGGCTATCAACCAAGATAGCTCCGCCATCTGCGCGCTGCGTTTCAATGCCCGCATCATTTGCCAGTCTGCTATCGGGCAAAACGCCGATACCAACGACGAGCATATCACCCGTTAAAACTGTATCATCGGTTAGCTTGACACCACTGAAAACACCGTTTTCATGCATGATATCGGCAACGCCAATACCGGTTGTCAGATTGACCCCGTGACCAGCATGAAGTTCAGATAAATATCTTGCTGCAGGCTCGCTGGCGACTCTGGCAAGAATCCTGTCCGCAGCTTCAATAACGTTAACTTCGATGCCTTTCTTACGGAAAGATGCGGCAACCTCAAGACCTATATATCCGCCACCAATGATGATTGCACTTTTTGCATCTTTCATCTTGTCTCGAATTGCGACAGCATCAGCAGGTTGCCGCAGGATAAAGGCATTTTGCAGACCTTCAGCAC
>JBMZPN010000010.1:0-24107 GCA_049620845.1 Puniceispirillum sp. (SeqCode) | reverse complement strand
TTTCGGGAACTGAGCGCAACTTTGCCAAGCGAATGACGCGTAAGGCACGGGCATTGGGTATGCGTAAAACAGTATTCAAAAATGCCTCCGGCTTGCCGCATAGCCAGCAAAAGACAACCGCGCGTGACATGGCACGGCTGGCAGTTGCCATGCGCCGTGATTTCCCCAGACTATACCGCTATTTCAGCACCCAGAGCTTTAACTGGAAAGGCCGTAAATTTGGCAATCACAATAAATTACTGGCGCATTATTCCGGCACTGATGGCATCAAGACCGGCTATATCAATGCGTCTGGCTTCAATCTCGTTGCCTCGGTCAAGCGGCATGGGGTGCGGCTGATCGGCGTTGTTTTTGGCGGCAAATCGTCGCGATCACGCGATAAGCATATGATGAAAATTCTGGACGCCCAGTTTAAGCGCGCCAAGCCTGTCACAGTCAGTGCACAGGTGGCGGCGCTTGGCATCCCGCAAAAATTGCCTAAATCGCCACCCAAGCGTAGCAACCTTGTCAAAGTCAGGCGGCTTGCCAAACTGCCCATGCCGAAAGAGGAATTTCTGGACGCGCCACAAACTGTCAGCCTAACCAGTTCTGTGGCAAGAAGATCACCCGAGGACATGCCTGATGCGGCCATTAACGAGGTCTGGAGCGTACAGATTGGCAGTTTTGCCCGCCGCGTGAATGCGCATCGCGCCGCCGCCAAAGCGCGCCGCATGGTTGATAATGTGCTTGGCATGACACCAGCAAGGTTGACTCTGGTCACCAATGGCGAAATGCCTTTATGGCGCGTCCGTTTTCATGACCTTGATGAAACGCAGGCGCGATCTGCCTGTGCGGCGCTTTTTGCCGAAGGAAGCCCATGTATTGCCGTGCGCGAGCAGACCCGCAATACAAGCTGATCTGGCATAATCATCCATAAATCAAGACGGTTTGGAAAAGTCATCGAGATGCGGCACATCCGGATTGGGTTTAAGCCATAATGGGTGACTGACGGCGAATATCTGGCCGCGCACCCTCAGCAAATCATTATCATCAAGCACGCCCGGGGCTATGGAGGTGCGCCCCTCGCCATGCATGCGGTAGAACATTGCTGACCCACAGCTGGTGCAAAATCCGCGCTTTGCCCAGCTAGAACTGCTGTACCAACGCAACGTATCCGAAGATGTGGTGATCTTGAAGCAATGATCCGCCACCGATGTCGCCGCCCAGCTGGTACCCGAAATCCGGCGGCAATCATCGCAATGGCAAATCAGAATTGGCGTCAATGGCCCGATCAGACGAAACCGCACAGATGCGCAATGACAGCCACCATCAAAAAATTTGTTTTCAGTTTCGGCAATCGTCTCAAACATCTAATTCCTCCAGTTCAAGCCTATAATGCCTGATAATGGTTAAGAAAAAGTGTGCAGAGACATGCTTTTTAACAAAATTCCCAAAAATGTTTCACGTGAAACGTTTCGTGAACAAAGTAATGAGACAGCGTTTTTCGGCTTGGGGGAATGTGATTACACCATCTGCCAATCAGACGCGGCTATCCGGCGGTTGCGCTGAAATCAGAGCATCTTGGCAAGCGTGGCTATTTGGCCAATTCGGTTTCAACAAGGCGCGCCCAGTAGCTGGCACCCAAGGGCAGAAGCTCATCGTTAAAATCATAGCGTGAGTTGTGCAAATTGCCATCAGCCTGAGGTTGACCAGCGCCAAGCCAGATATAGGCACCGGGCTTTTCTTCAAGCATGAAGGCGAAATCCTCGGATGCCATCGACGGTTCGATATCGGTCACGATTTTATCAGCACCCAGAACCGAAGCGGCGACATTGGCAGCGCGATCAGCCTCGGCCAGATGATTGACTGTCGGCGGATATCCGGCGATCCAGTCTAGTTCAAGCCCACATCCATGTGTCCTGGCGGTGGTGTCGGCAATCTCGCGGATGGATGCTTCAAGCATTGCACGGACATCTGCTGAAAATGAACGCGCCGTTCCGGCCAAGCGGGCGGTACCGGGAATGACATTCATCGCACTGCCCGCTTCGAAAATAGTTACCGATACAACCGCCGGTGATAAAGGCGACACACGGCGTGAAACGATGCTTTGCAATGATTGCACCAAGGCGGCACCGCAAATGATCGGATCAACCCCCTGATGCGGCATGGCACCATGCGCACCGACACCATTCAGGCGAATTTCAAACATATCAGCCGCCGCCATACAAGCACCCCGATGCACCCCGACAGTTCCAACATCAACCCCCGGCCAGTTATGCATACCCCAGACGGTTTGCATGTCGAACTGGGTGAACAGGCCATCATCGGCCATGGCTTTGGCACCAGCGCCTTCTTCTTCGGCCGGCTGGAAAATGAAATAGACCGTACCGTCAAAATTCCTTGTTTCGGCCAGATATTGTGCCGCGCCCAACAGCATTGTCGAATGGCCATCATGCCCACAGGCATGCATCCGTCCGGATATCTGCGAGGCATGTTCGAATTCGTTCAATTCCTGCATTGGCAAGGCATCCATATCGGCGCGTAGGCCAATCGCCGCATTGCTGTTTCCATTACCACGCAAAACACCCACAACACCGGTTTTGCCCATGCCGCGGTGCACCTCAATGCCAAAGGATTCGAGCTTTTCAGCGATAAAATTCGACGTCCAGACTTCTTCATAGGCGATTTCTGGATGCGCATGCAAAAGATGCCGCCAGCCACGCATGTCTTCATGTCGGTCAGCAATCGAATTTATAACAGCCATAAAAAGCTCCTCATGTCTTTAGTAGGCATCAGCATAGGGTTACAGGGTGATGCTGGCCATGTCCAATAATGGCATAATCGCCGCAGGCGTCAAGCCAGACCCATATGACATCTGCGCTAATATGTATCGTGTTTAGCTATAGGTTTTAAGGTTGATTTTGCTATTCTTAAGGTGCGGAAATTGTTATTGACTAAGAGATTGCGCGAAACTGTGCATGATTACGCCAGACTTTCGTGTGCATGTCGAAAGAAACAAAACCCACGTCGGAGTTAAGACAGGTAGTTAAGTGACCAAAGCGCACTCTGTGGCGCTGTATTTACCATGTGAATGCCTATGTTTCATGATAGGGCAGAGCATGGCGATTTAGGAGTAGATGACATGGCCGGAAATCAACCTGATCGTGGCAATCGCGGATTACCAGGTGGAAAACCAAAATATTCTGCCTTTGCCCTTGCGCGACAATCGATGAGCTATCATCAGGACTGGCAACGCGCATGGCGCGATGCCGAGCCTAAGGCCGAATATGATGCCGTTATTATCGGTGGCGGTGGCCATGGCCTGGCTACGGCTTATTATCTGGCGGCTGTGCATGGCATGACCAATATTGCCGTGATCGAAAAAGGCTGGCTTGGCGGCGGTAATACTGGCCGTAACACCACCATTATCCGGTCAAATTATCTGTGGGACGAGTCTGCGGCGATTTACGAACATTCGATGAAACTGTGGGAAGGCCTATCGCAGGACATCAATTTCAACGTGATGTTTTCACAGCGCGGCGTTTTGACCATTGCGCATAGTGAACATGAAGTGCGCGAAATGTCTCGCCGCGTTCATGCCATCCGTCTGAACGGCATTGATTCAGATATTCTCGGCCCTGCCGAAATCAAGGCATTTGTTCCCTGCATCAATATTGACCAGACAATCCGCTATCCGGTTATGGGTGGCTTTTTACAGAAGCGCGGCGGTACCGCGCGGCATGACGCGGTGGCGTGGGGATATGCGCGTGCGGCCGATGATCTGGGCGTTGATATCATCCAGAAATGCGAAGTTACCGGATTACGCCGCCAAGGGCGCAAGATTGTCGGTGTCGAAACAACGCGCGGCTATATCAAAACCGGCAAGGTCGGCTGTGTTGTCGCTGGCCATTCAAGCGTGATTGCCGAGATGGCCGGTATCCGTTTGCCCTTGGCAAGCCGCCCTTTGCAGGCATTGGTATCGGAACCGATCAAACCAATTCTGGACACGGTGATCATGTCAAATGCCGTGCATATGTATATCAGCCAGTCCGATAAGGGCGAGATGGTGCTGGGCGCGGGTGTGGACAAATATAACTCCTATGCCCAGCGCGGCTCTTTTCCGGTGCCTGAGCATATGCTGGCCGCCGCCGTTGAGCTGTTTCCGGTATTGTCACGTCTGCGTATGCTCCGGCATTGGGGCGGCATCGTTGATACATGTCCTGATGCCTCACCGATCATATCAAAGACCGATATTGACGGACTTTATTTTGACTGTGGCTGGGGCACTGGCGGCTTCAAAGCCACACCCGGATCAGGCCATGTTTTTGCCGACCTGATTGCCAATGACCGACCTAACAAAATTGCTGCCCCCTATTCGCTTGACCGCTTCCAGACCGGATTGCTGATTGACGAACATGGCGCTGCTGGCGTGGCACATTAGGGAACAGGAGACCGACGATGCTGATTATTAACTGTCCTTATTGCGGCCCACGTGAAGAAGCCGAATTTGCCTGCGGTGGCGAAGCGCATATTGCCCGCCCGCTAGCCGAAAACAGCATCACCGATGCCGAATTCGCCGATTATCTGTTTCTGCGCGATAATCCCAAGGGTCTGTTTCTGGAACGCTGGCGGCATACGGCCGGTTGCCGTCGCTGGTTCAATGTGGCGCGTGATACGGTAACCCACGAGATTGTCGAAATCTATCCGATGGGCGCACTACCTAAAAGCAAGCCTGCCGCCAATGCATATAAAAATAGCTGGCGGCGCAACAGCCCGGCCGAAAAAGCCGCATTGCCAAAGTCATCCGGCGGTAAAGGGAGAGTCCGGTAATGGCATTTGGAAAGATGAAAAAACCGGCACCTCAAACATGCCGCAAGGTTGCAGATGGACGTATAAACCGTGCCAAGACCATCAGCTTTACCTTTGATGGCAGAACCTATCAGGGTTACGAAGGTGACACGCTGGCCTCAGCCTTGCTGGCCAATGATGTGCATCTTGTTGGGCGCTCGTTCAAATATCATCGCCCGCGCGGGATATTGTCTGCCGGATCGGAAGAGCCGAACGCGCTGATCCGCCTTGGTAAAGGTGCCTATGCCGAACCAAATCTGCGCGCGACGCAGATCGAATTATTCGATGGGCTTTACGCCGAAAGCCAGAATCGCTTTCCATCTCTGGATGTTGATGTGGGCGCGGTTAATTCGCTTCTTGCCCGATTCTTTCCGGCTGGTTTTTACTATAAGACCTTCATGTGGCCAGCTTCACTATGGATGACCTATGAGCATGTAATCCGTAATGCCGCCGGCCTTGGCAAGGTCGCTGATGACCATAATGATCCGGATCGTTATGAAAAAATCAACGCCCATTGCGATGTTCTGATCGCTGGTGGTGGCGCAAGTGGCCTGATGGCGGCCTTACAGGCTGGACGCAGCGGTGCCCGCGTTATTCTGGCTGATGAGCAGAATGAATTTGGCGGCTGGCTGCTGAGCGAAAGTGATGTCGAGATTGATGGCGACCCTGCCAGCGCATGGATTGCCAAGACCGTGGCGACTTTAGCAGCCATGCCGGAAGTCACCTTGCTGCCGCGCACAACGGTGTTCGGCTATATGGATTATAACTATCTGACACTGAATGAACGCGTAACAGACCATCTGGGCGAGCGTCCCGCGCATCTGCCGCGTCAGCGTCTATGGAAAGTGCGTGCCAAGCAGGTGGTTCTGGCGCAAGGTGCGCATGAACGCCCGCTTGTCTTTAGCGGTAATGATCTGCCAGGCGTGATGTTGGCCGGTGCCGTGCGCAGCTATATCAACCGGTACGGTGTTGTGCCGGGCAAACGCACGGCTGTCTTTACCAATAATGATGACGCCTATAAGACTGCGCTGGCGCTGCATGAGGCTGGTGCCTATGTGACGGTGGTCGATTTGCGCCCAGACCCACGAGGCGCGCTGATAACCGCCGCAAAACGTGCCGGCATTGATGTGCTGGCCGGGCATGCGGTGACAATCGCATATGGGGGCAAACGGATAGCCCGCATCGAAGTCGCTCCGGTCAATAAGGATGCGACCAAGGTGGTAGGCGATCAGGACTATTTTGATGTCGATCTGCTGGCCATATCCGGTGGCTTGTCGCCTGCCGTGCATCTGCATTCACAGGCGCGTGGCAAATTGCAATGGGATGATACAAAGCTGTGCTTCAAGCCATCAAGCGTGCATGAAGCCTGTTTCAACGCCGGTGCCTGTAATGGCAATTTTGATCTGGCCACGGCGATGAAAGATGGCATGCGTTACGGTACCAGCGCGGCAATAGCTGCCGGTTTCAAATGTAGCGATGCCGACATGCCGGTTGTTGAAACATTCAAGCAAAGCTGGCGGCCATTGCCAGCCTGGAAAATAACCAATGGCAGTGATGCCGGAAAAGGCCCAAAAGCCTTTGTCGATTTCCAGAATGATGTGACCGCAACAGATGTTGGCATTGCCGCGCGTGAGGGCTACCAGTCGGTCGAGCATCTGAAGCGCTATACCACAATGGGTATGGGCACCGATCAGGGCAAGACGTCAAACATCAATGCGCTGGCCATTCTGGCCGATGCGCTGGGTAGCGAAATTCCCGAAGTTGGGACTACCACTTTCAGAATGCCCTATACGCCCGCTAATATCGGCGCCATTGCCGGCCGCGATATCGGTGCCTTGTTTGATCCGGTCAGATTGACGCGCATGGATGACTGGCACCGCGACGCCGGTGCCACATTCGAGCATGTCGGACAGTGGATGCGCGCCTGGTATTATCCGAAAGATGGCGAGAGCATGTCTGACGCGGTCAATCGCGAGGTACGCGCCGCCCGCGTGAGTGCCGGTCTGCTAGACGCCTCGACGCTTGGCAAGATTGATATTCAAGGCAAGGATGCCGCCGAATTTCTGAACCGTATTTACACCAATAGCTGGTCAAAGCTGGCGATTGGCAAATGCCGCTACGGGCTGATGCTGAAAGATGATGGTATGGTCATGGATGATGGCGTAACCACACGGCTTGGCGAAAATCATTTTCACATGACCACGACAACTGGTGGTGCGGCTGGTGTTCTGGACTGGATGGAAGAATGGTTGCAGACCGAATGGCCGGAACTGGATGTGTATCTGACCTCGGTCACCGAACAATGGGCGGTTGCTACCCTGTCAGGCCCGAAGGCGGCGGCAATTCTGAAAGATGCGCAGATTGATATTGATCTGTCACCGAGCAGTTTTCCGTTCATGTCGATGCAGGAATGTCATATTGGCGGCATTCCAGCGCGTCTATTCCGCATTTCCTTTACCGGTGAATTATCGTTTGAAATCAATGTTCAGGCACGTCACGGACTGGCATTATGGACGCATCTGATGAAGGCCGGCCAAGCGCATGATATCACCCCCTATGGCACCGAAGCGATGCATGTGCTGCGCGCCGAAAAGGGTTTTATCATTGTCGGACAGGAAACTGACGGGTCGGTGACACCAACCGATCTCAATATGGACTGGATCGTTTCCAAACAGAAACCCGACTTCATCGGCAAACGCGCATTGGCGCGGCAATCAATGGCGCTGGAAAACCGCAAACAGCTAGTCGGGTTGCAAACCAAGGATCCAAAACGGGTAATCCCCGAAGGCGCACATGTCGTGGTCGATCCTGATCAGCCGATGCCTATGGAGATGCTGGGACAGGTCACATCGTCCTATTACTCGCCAAATGTAAACCGTTCGATTGCCATGGCCATGCTGAAAGGTGGGCATGGTATGATGGGACAGACCGTCTATCTGCCTATGCTGGATGGCGATGTTATCGAGGCCGAGATTACCGATACCGTGTTTTTTGATCCAAAGGGAGAGCGTATCGATGGCTAGCACCACTGTTCAAATTCAGGGACGCACACCCATGTCCGGACGCGATGATATACATCTGCCCAATCCTGATGGTGGGGATATCGGGCTTCGGATGCATGAGCTAAAGCATCTGGGCAAATTGAATGTCCGGGGCACCAAGGCGATCAATCCTATTGTCAATGCCGCCACCGGTTGCAATCTGCCAAACAAGGCCAATAGCTATGTGTCGGCGGGTGAACGACATGTTGTATGGCTGGGACCGGATGAATTCCTAATCCTGTGCGAAGCTGGCAAGGAAAGTGATCTGCACGGTATCATTTCTGCAGAAATCAAGAACGGCCAACGCGCCGCCGTTACCAATGTCACCGATAGCCTTTGTGCCTTTAGCCTGTCGGGTTCGGCGTTGCTAAAGGTGCTGGCAAAAGGCTGTGCGCTTGATCTGCATCCAAGCCAGTTCACCGCAGGCCAGACAGCACAAACCATGCTGTCACATGCCGCGGTCACGCTGATAGCAATGCCGGATGGCAGTATGACGATTTTGTGCCGGACAAGCTTTGCCGCCTATCTGCTTGACTGGATAGCCGATGCGGCGCTGGAATACGGATTTGCCTTTAAGGCCTAGAAATCGCTGTCGGGCAGGTCTTCCATGCGGGTAGCGATATAGGCACGCAATGCTTCATCCTTGGCCGGATCAAGCGCCGGTGGCTCATAGGACTCCAGCATCTCGGCAACGCGTTTGCGCGCGCGTTCATTGCTTTCGACAGAGCCTTCGGCAGACCATTGTTCATAGGTTGCATTGTCAGCCAGTTCGGAACGCCAGAAAGCGGTTTCAAAATTCGCCTGTGTATGCGACGACCCCAGAAAATGCTGGCCAGGGCCGGTTTCGCGCAAGGCATCCATCGCCTGGCCGTTTTCGCTGACATCGATACCGCTGACAAGATCCTGCATCATGGTGAGCTGATCGGCATCTAGCAATAGCTTGGCATAATCGGCAACCAGACCACCTTCCATCCAGCCCGCAGCGTGCAGGACAAAATTCACCCCGCCCATGACCGTTGGAATGATCGTATGCGTCGATTCATAAGCAGCTTGCGCATCAGGCATTTTCGAGCCGGTCAGCGACCCACCCGAACGGAACGGGACATTCAACCGCCGCGCCAGCTTGGCACAGGCATATAGCACCTTGGCCGGTTCCGGCGTGCCAAAGGTCGGCGCGCCTGTCTGCATCGACATCGAACTGGCAAAGCTGCCGAAAATCACCGGAGCGCCCGGATTAACCGCCTGGGTAAAGGCAATGCCGCTCATCGCTTCGGCCAGCGTCTGTGCCAAGGTGCCCGCAACCGAGACTGGCGACATCGCCCCCGCCAGAATGAATGGCGCGGTAATCACCGCCTGATTATTGCGCGCATAGACTTTGAGCGCGCCCAGCATCGTATCGTCCCATGTCATCGGCGAATTGGCGTTAATCAGGCTGGTAATGACTGTGTTTTTGGCAACAAAATCGGCACCAAACAGGATTTTAGACATCTCGACCGTATCTTCGGCGCGGCTTGGTGCCGTCACCGACCCCATATAGGGCTTGTCAGACAGGCTTTGATGCGCATAGATCATTTCTAGATGACGTTTGGTAATCGGCAGGTCAACCGGCTCGCACACAGTACCACCCGAATGGTGGAAACCCGGATGCATATAGACCAGCTTCACGAAATTGCGGAAATCTTCCATCGTCGCATAGCGGCGCTCACCTTCAAGATCGCGGACAAAAGGCGGACCATAGACCGGCGCAAAGACCGTCTTGTTGCCGCCAATTTCAACCGAACGCTCAGGGTTACGCGCATGCTGGGTAAAGCTGGATGGTGCTGTTGCACATAGCTGACGGGCAAGACCGCGCGGAAAACGCACGCGCTCGCCTTTGACGTCGGCACCTGCATTGCGCAGAATATCCAAGGCCTCAGGATCGTCGCGGAAATCAATGCCGATTTCTTCAAGAATGGTTTCGGCATTATATTCGATAATTTCGGTGGCTTCCTCGCTCAGGATATCGACGGGCGCTATCTGCCGCGTGATAAAGGGCGCTGATGTTGCGGCTCCACCTGATGTGCGCATCTGACGGCGTGCGTCACGGCCACCACCACGTCGGCTTTTTCTTTCTCTAGCCTGTGTTTCAGACATCTTCTACCCTCGTCTTAACAGATTGCTGTCACCAAATCCTAGGCACGCAATTTTTCATTATCCGGATCGTAAGGCGACTCATCAATGACTGTCGCTTTCAAACGTTGATCCAGCACATCAATGAGTAACTTGGTACCCACTTCCGCAAGGTCATTCCGCACCATAGCGATTGCCAGTGATTTATCAAGGCGGAAGCCATAACCACCGCTGGTCGCGCGCCCGATAACGGTGCCATCTGGCGTCATGATCGGATTATTGCCGATAGCATCGGCATCGGTTGTGTCATGCACTTCCAATGTAACAAGCGTATTGGCAAAGCCATCAGCCTGCCACGCGGCGAGATTTTTCCGGCCTTTGAAGTCGCCTTTGTTAAGATGTACAAAGCGTTGCAGACCACTCTCAAGTGCCGCATATTCAATCGACAATTCGGTACCAACAAGCCGGTATGATTTTTCCAGCCGCATCGCATCCATCGCGCGGATACCGAATGGCTTGATGCCAAATTCGGCACCGGCTTTCATGATCGCATCGAAGATATGGTTCTGATATTCGATCGGATGGTGCAATTCCCAGCCAAGTTCGCCGACAAAATTCATCCGGAAAGCCATTGATGGTGCCAGACCGACATCGATCATCTGGCCAGATAACCACGGAAAGGCTTCGTTGCTGAGATCGGAGCGGGTGATCTTGGCAAGAAGATCGCGCGATTTCGGCCCAGCAAGAACCAGAACACCAACCGCATTGGTGATGTTATCAAAACGCACCGACCCATCATCAGGCATATGCTTTTTCAGCCAGTCATGGTCAAGACGCTGGTTCGCCCCTGCCGAAACAAGATAGAAGCTGTCGGCACTTTCACGCTGGATGGTAAATTCAGAATGGACACCACCCCGATCAGTTAATGCATGGCAGAGGGCAACACGACCCACTTTCTTTGGTAATTTATTGGCAACAATATAATCAAGGAAAGCTTCGGCACCAGGCCCGGATATACGCGCCTTGGCAAAGGCACTCATATCGAGAACACCTACATTTTCGGCTACATTTTTGACTTCATTACCGACATGCTCAAACCATTTGGAACGGCGGAATGACCAGTCATCAACAGCCTCGACACCTTCGGGTGCAAACCAGTTCGCACGTTCCCAGCCAAATTTCTGGCCAAATACCGCGCCAAGCGCCTTTAGCCGATCATAGCAAGGCGCGGTGCGCAATGGACGCGCGGCTTCGCGTTCTTCATCCGGATAATGGGTGGTGAAGACATTCGCATAGGCTTCTTCATTCTTGACCTTGAGATAGGATTGCGTTGTGTAACTGCCGTAACGACGCGGATCAACACCAAGCATGTCGATAGTAGGCTCACCTTCGACAATCCACTCGGCAAGCTGCCATCCGGCACCACCAGCGGCGGTGATGCCAAAGCTGTGCCCTTCATTGAGCCAGAAATTCGGCAGATCCCAAGCTGGCCCAATGATCGGATTACCGTCAGGTGTATAGGCAATCGCGCCATTATAGACCTTTTTGACACCAACCTCGCCAAAAATAGGCACGCGGTGCATCGCCCATTCGATATGCGGTTCAAGCCGTTCCAGATCTTCCTGAAACAGTTCATATTCGGAATCGTCACTGGGGCCATCGACATAGCAGGCGGGGGCATTTTTCTCGTAAGGCCCAAGGATCAGACCTCCTGCCTCTTCGCGCATGTACCACTGGCCATCCGAGTCGCGTAGAACACCCATTTCCGGTTCGCCTGCGTCATGGCGAGCTTTGATTTCCGGATGTGCTTCGGTGACGATATACTGATGTTCGACCGGAATAACCGGAATGCTTAGCCCGACCATCTGGCCTGTCTTGCGGGCAAAGTTACCTGTTGCCGAAACAATATGTTCACAGGTGATTTCGCCTTTATCCGTGGTGATTTTCCATTCGCCGGACGCTGTCCGAGAAATGGCGGTTACAGTGGTGTTGCGATAGATTTCTGCGCCACGGTCACGCGCACCGCGTGCCAACGCCTGTGTTAAATCGGCGGGCTGGATATAGCCATCTTCAGGGTGGCGGATCGCGCCAATCAGACCTTCAGGATTACATAGCGGCCAGTATTTGACCACGTCTTCCGGGGTAAGAAATTCAACATCAATGCCGATGGTACTGGCCACACCCGCATATTGCCGATATTCATCCATGCGGTCACGTGTTGTCGCCAAGCGGATATTCGATACTTTACGGAAACCGACATTCATGCCGGTTTCTTCCTGTAGCTCCTGATAGAAGGCGACAGAATATTTATGAACCTGACCGACCGAATAGGACATGTTGAACAGGGGTAGCAAACCAGCCGCGTGCCATGTCGAACCTGATGTCAATTCCTTGCGCTCAATCAGGGCGACATCGGTCCAGCCCTTTTTGGCAAGATGATACAGGGTGCTAACACCAACAACACCGCCACCAATTACAACAACACGAGCATGTGATTTCATGCCGTTCCTCCCAAAAACTGGTAAATGCTTAACTAATACCGCTTTTCATGCGGTTTCAAGTAACCTTTGGGAATGTTATGCAAACATTGCATAAAAAGCATTTGTCATCCGACAGAATTTACCCAAATTTAGGCCAAAATCGACAAATCTGGCGTATGTGAGCCAGGCCTATGCGCATATTTTTCTGGGATGTAATAGAAACCCTATGGGTTTAGGCGCTGGATATCCCAACCACCACTGCCATCGCCAGTGAATCTGAAGCGGTCATGCAAGCGATGTTCGCCATCAGCCCAGAATTCGATTTCCTGCGGCACAATGCAAAAGCCACCCCAATGTGGCGGGCGTGTTACATTATCGGGAAAGCGGGCTTCAACAGCGCGCACTTCGGCGGCCAGATCATCACGGCTAGCTAGTGGGCGTGACTGGGCTGACGCCCATGCACCGATCTGGCTACCGCGACCCCGTGATGCAAAATAGGCATCCGATTGTGCCGGATCCGCCTTGGTGACGGTTCCAACCACACGCACCTGACGGCGCAGGCTTTTCCAATGCATAGAAAAGGCTGCTTTGCCTGTTGCCAGCAATTCATCGGCCTTGCGGCTTTCATAATTGGTGTAGATTACAAAACCGGCTGGTGACCATTCCTTTAACAAGACCACCCTGACTGACGGCATGCCGTTGGCATCGACCGATGCCAGTGCAACCGCATCCGGATCATTGATTTCGGACTTTACAGCCTCGTCAAACCAGGTTTGAAACAAGTCAAAGGGATCAGTTCCAGCAACAATTTCCATTTGAATGCGCTCCTCAATAAGGTTTTGCAGCCTTTTCACGGGCTTGTGAATTATATAATGCCACAATATGTGTACAACAATGGGTGTGACGGATTGCCGCCAGTAGAAACCCAATAGAATCAAAAGAAACCCGCTATTCTGTAAATATTTGGCCAAAACATATAATTGCCATATTTTGGTATCATACCCATATGTAGTAAAATGATGTGCGCTAACAGATCAGGATTATCAGATGTCTAAGCTTGAAACACAAAAACGACGTTATAACGGATTTTCCCTTTTAGGAGTTTTTTCGCTTTTGGTCACCAGCACCATCGCCGCACCAACAGTATCTGCCGAGACACGGATCGAAACGGCAATTGGCACGGTGACGCAATCGGATGCGCTGACGACTAGCTATATTCGGGAAACACCTACCGATCAACGCACCTGCCGTAATGAAGATGTACCCATTTACGGCCAGGCGCAGGGCGAAAGTTCAGACCTGGGTGCGATGATTATCGGCGGTTTGATCGGATCAGCCGTGGGCAATAAAATGTCGGATAATGAGGGCGCGGGCGCCGCGGGTACCGTTGCTGGTGCCATATTAGGACGCGAACACGCCAAAAAAAATCAAAAAGGCCAGAAAATAGTTGGTTACAAACAGCAGGAAGTCTGTTCGGTGCAAACCGTGATGATCAAGGAAAATATCGAGAAGGTCACCGGCTATCGCAACACGATTGAAGTTGACGGGCGTATCATCACGTTAGACTCGAATACGCCATTGGCAACCGGATCACGCGTCGAAATCCGCAAAAGCATTTCCTATTCGCTTCGCTAGGATATAACGCTTTGCTGCATAGAAGGTTGTGCCTGTAACAGGTATCATTACGGCCAATATCGTTTGAATATAAAGGGTGGAAACAGTGTTTCTGCCCTTTATTTATGCCCCAAAATTGACAGGTTAAAATGATCCGAACCCAACGTGCCAGAGGATGTTTTTCCGGTCTAGCTATTGCGCTTGCTTGGCAAGGCTTTACAATAGCCGTATGCCCCAAAAGATGCTATGAACAGGCATATTCTATTAATAATAGGCATTTAATGCCGCAAAAGTGACAGTCAGAAGGATTAGGTAATGGACAATCAAACCACGACAGGTTTCATGCAAGGTAAACGTGGCCTGATAATGGGCGTTGCTAATGAGCGCTCAATTGCATGGGGGATTGCCGCCAAGCTAGCCGAACAGGGCGCCGAACTGGCCTTCACCTTTCAGGGCGAGGCCTTGCAAAAGCGTGTCGTGCCGCTTGCAGCTTCGGTTGGTAGTGACATTGTTTTGCCATGTGACGTTACCGATGAAGCCAGTATGGATGATTTGTTCGCCACATTAGCCGATAAATGGGGCAAGCTCGATTTTGTTCTGCATGCGATTGCCTATTCGGACAAGGAAGAACTGAAAGGCGGCTATGTTGATACCAGCCGCGATAATTTCAGCCGGACAATGGATATTTCGGTCTATTCCTTTACCGACGTTGCACGCCGCGCCAGCGAAATGATGAATGACGGCGGATCAATGCTGACATTGACATATTATGGCGCCGAACGCGTAATGCCGCATTATAACGTCATGGGCGTGGCCAAGGCCGCGCTGGAGGCATCAATCCGCTATCTGGCTGTTGATCTGGGTGGACGCAATATCCGCGTCAATGGTCTGTCTGCCGGCCCGATGAAAACGCTGGCCGCATCCGGTATTGGTGATTTCCGCTATATATTGAAATGGAATGAATATAATTCACCGCTAAAACGGAATGTGACGCTTGATGATGTTGGTGGCGCCGGTGCGTATTTGCTGTCTGACATGTCTTCGGGCGTGACTGGTGAGACGCATCATGTCGATTGCGGCTATCATGTTGTCGGCATGAAGGCCGTTGACGCCCCTGACATATCCGTAGTGTGACATGAGCGATAACAGCTTTGGCAAAATTTTCAATTTTACCAGCTTCGGCGAAAGCCACGGGCCAGCTATAGGTTGCGTTGTCGATGGCGTACCGCCGAATCTGACCTTGTCAGAAAGTGACATACAGCCCTATCTTGACCGGCGCAAACCCGGCCAGAACCGGTTTGTCACCCAGCGCAAGGAAGATGATGCTGTTGAAATTCTGTCTGGTGTTTTTGAAGGCAAGACCACCGGCACGCCCATTGGCCTGTTGATCCGCAACAAGGATCAGCGTTCAAAAGATTATGGCGATATCGCCAGTCAGTTCCGCCCGGGACATGCCGATTACACCTATCAGGCCAAATACGGTATCCGTGATTATCGTGGGGGTGGCCGGTCATCAGCCCGCGAAACTGCCGTTCGCGTCGCGGCAGGCGCGATTGCCGACATATTTCTGAAACAGGCGCTAGGCGCTGATTTCCGCGTCAAGGGCGGGGTTGTACAGATCGGCTCGCATAAGATCGACCGCGCCAATCTGGACTGGAATGAATGCGATAATAACCCGTTTTTCTGCCCCGATGCCAAGGCGGCGGTAGCGTGGGAGTCCTATCTGGACGCGGTGCGCAAAGCCGGATCATCCGCAGGGGCGATTCTGGAAATTGTCGCGGATGGCATTCCGGCCGGATTAGGCCAGCCAGTCTATGGCAAGCTGGATACCGAGATTGCCGCCGCCATGATGAGCATCAATGCCGTTAAAGGCGTCGAAATCGGTGGTGGCTTTGCGCTGGCGGCGATGGATGGCAGCGTAGCTGGTGACGAAATGCATATGGAAGATGGTGATCCTGCCTTTGATAGCAATCACGCTGGCGGTATTCTGGGCGGTATTTCATCAGGTGCACAGATTGTCGCGCGCGTTGCGATCAAGCCAACCTCGTCAATTCTAACACCACGTAAATCCATCGATAAAGACGGCAAGGACGTTGAGATCGTGACCAAGGGTCGGCATGATCCCTGTGTTGGCATTCGCGGTGTACCTGTTGCCGAGGCGATGATGTCGCTGGTATTGGCCGACATGCTGATGCGCCACCATGCGCAATGCGCGATACTGCCACGCTAGGCCGGTTTTTGCGCCGCGATCAGAAATTCCTTATTTCCGTCAGGCCCGTCGATTGGTGAATTTGTAACACCAATCAGCCGCCAGCCCATATCAGTGGCCAGCCATGCTTTGACATCATTGACAACTTTTTCATGCAAGGCAGGATCACGCACGATGCCGCCTTTACCGACCAGCCCCTTGCCGACCTCGAATTGCGGCTTGATCAGCGCAATCAAAACCGCTTCGGGGGCGGCCAGCACCAACGCCGCAGGCAACAGCTTTGCCAATGAAATGAATGACGCATCGCAGGTGATGATAGCCGGCGCATATGGCATATCAGCCGCGGTCAGATGGCGGGCATTGGTGGCATCCATCACCGTGACGCGGGGATCGTTCGCCAGCGTGCTATGCAGCTGGTCTTGGCCGACATCAAGCGCGACAACATGCGCCGCCCCATGCGCCAGCATAACCTGAGTAAAGCCGCCCGTGCTGGCACCTATATCAAGCGCCTGTTTACCAGCCAGCGAAATAGCGGTGAAATGATCAAGCGCACCAACAAGTTTCAACCCCGCGCGGCTGACCCATTCCATACCTTCAGAACGCACATCAAATATAGTATCTGGCGAGAGGAACTTGGCCGCCTTGGTAACCGCCTGACCATCGGCAAAAACGGCGCCTTCGGCTATCAGCATCTGTGCACGATCACGCGATGTGGCATGGCCAGCGTCAACCAGAAGCGCATCAGCGCGGCGTTTAGGCGAAGGCTGTTGCGTGGCTTGGTGGCTGGACGCCTTGCGTTTTGACTTGGCTTTGGACACAAAAACAAACTGTAACAATAAACGTAAAACAAATGTGGCACGGCGCCAGAAATTCAGATCATAGCTGTCTTTTAGAGGCTACCAGCCTTGCCGGAACCCGACGCGCTGGCCAGTGATTGCAGCATCCGCTCAATGCCTGCCGCATCGATGCCCGCCAGCGCAAGCTGTCCAGCCTGGCTATCATGTTCGATATATATATCGGGCAAGGTCATGAGCCGCACCTGCAGGCCGTCATCAAGCAAGCCGCTATTGGCCAGATAGGCCATGACATGCGCCGAAAAGCCGCCCGGGCTGTTTTCTTCGACAACCACCAGCTGGCGATAATCTGTTGCAAGATGCGTCAGTAGATCCGTATCCAGCGGCTTGGCAAAGCGGGCATCGGCAACCGCTACATTGACGCCCTGTGCCGCCATGGCATCAGCCGCCGCCAGACAATCAGCCAGCCGCGTCCCCAATGACAATATCGCAATATCTTCACCCTCGCGGATCATCCGCCCTTTACCGATGGGCAGGACTTCGCCGCGATCAGGCAATTCGCATCCCACGCCCTCGCCGCGGGGATAACGCACCGCAGACGGCCCGTCATCATAGGCAACAGATGTTGCCACCATATGCATCAGCTCGGCTTCATCCGCAGGACACATAATGACCATATTCGGCAGACAGGACAGATAGGCAACGTCATAGATGCCCGCATGTGTTGCGCCATCAGCACCAACAACACCTGCCCGATCAATCGCAAAGCGAACTGGCAGATTTTGCAAGCATACATCATGGATGAGCTGGTCATAGCCACGTTGCAAAAAGGTCGAATAAAGCGCACAAAACGGCTTCATGCCCTCGGTCGCCATACCAGCGGCAAAGGTCACCGCATGCTGTTCGGCAATACCAACGTCAAAGACACGGCTTGGAAATCTGGCTTTCAGCTTATCAAGTCCGGTACCTGACGGCATTGCCGCTGTAATCGCGACAATTTTACTGTCATCTTCGGCGGCCTGTATCAGGCTATTGGCAAAAACAGATGTATAGTTCGGCACATTGCCAGCCGATTTTTGCTGGGTGCCGGTGATGATATCGAATTTGGGCACAGCGTGATATTTTTCATGGGACGGGTCTTTGAAGGGGTGTCCATGTCCCTTTTCAGTGACCACATGCAGTAAAACAGGCCCATTTGTATGGGTATCACGCAGATTTTTCAAAACCGGCAAAAGCTGGCTCACATCATGCCCGTCAATGGGTCCGATATGCATAAAGCCAAGCTGGCTGAATACCGAATTGACACCAATAAGATCGCGGGCAACATCCTTGGCACGGCGGGCTGTTCGCTCGATCTCGGCCGGAAACTTGCTGGTCACTTCACGCACAAGATCACGAATTGAATGGAATGGCTCGGATGTAATCAAGCGGGATAGATAACTGCTCATCGCGCCGACAGGCTGTGAAATCGACATGTCATTGTCATTCAGGATAACAATCAGGCGGCTGTCGGACGCGCCCGCATTATTCATCGCTTCATAAGCCATACCCGCGCTCATCGCACCATCACCAATGACAGCTATGACATTACGCGGCTTTGATTGCAGATCACTGGCAACGGCCATGCCCAGTCCCGCCGAAATAGAGGTTGATGAATGCCCAGCCCCAAAGGGATCAAACTCGGACTCATCGCGCTTGGTAAAGCCCGACAAACCATCGCGCTGGCGCAAGGTTTCAATACGATCTCGCCGGCCTGTCAGTATCTTATGCGGATAGGCCTGATGACCAACATCCCAGATCAGGCGATCATCGGGCGTGTTAAACACATAATGCAAGGCAACGGTCAGTTCGACAACACCAAGTCCCGCGCCAAGATGGCCGCCAGTCTTGGCGACAGCGCGAATCGTTTCATGACGTAACTCGGTGGCAAGTCGCTGAAGATCGGACTCAGGAATACGCCGTAAATCCTTGATAGCCGCAATCCTATCGAGCAAAGGTGTCTTATTATCAACGGTCATCTAATTTAGTCCATTCATGTCAGGCAGCTTACGTGCTTGCATAACTATATTGGGTTGCCGCTGCCTTTTTGAAGGCCAAACATGGATAATCTTAACGCATTTATGGCAGGAGCACAAATTAACGACATTTATTGATTTTCTGGGTACTAGGATCGGCGGGCGACAGCAAAGCCGGCTAATGCCTGAAGGTAGGCTGCGCTATCCTGCCAAGGTGCCAAGGCCAACTGCGCATTTTCTATCAGTTTGGTCGCTTCCGCTTTGGCTTCTTCCAGACCCATAAGCGTTACAAAGCTGGCTTTGCCCTTGATCGCATCCTGCCCTACCGGCTTGCCCATGCCGCCAGAATCACCGTCATAATCAAGCAGATCATCGGCAATCTGGAACGCCAAACCCAATTTATCGGCATAGGCCGCTATTGCATCGGCAAGGGTAGATGACGCGCCGCCGAAAATCGCCCCGCATGTTGCCGCGCAGACGATAAGTGCTCCTGTTTTCATCATCTGCATCTGTTCTGTTTCAGCCAGTGTCAGATCACGCGTTTCAGCCTGAAGATCAAGCATCTGCCCACCAGCCATACCCGCCATACCGGATGCCCGTGCAAGTGTGGTAACAAGCGCAATACGCACCGCGGGATCAGGATGCGTTGTTTCATCTGCCAGAATTTCAAAAGCAAGTGTCTGCAAGGCATCGCCAGCCAAAATCGCAGTCGCCTCGTCAAATGCGATATGACAACTTGGCTTGCCGCGCCTTGTATCGGCATCATCCATCGCAGGCAAATCATCATGTATCAGCGAATAAGCATGTAAACATTCCAGTGCCGCCGCGACACGTAACGCGCGGTTTTCGTCATAGGTGCCAGACTGACTTTCGGCAGCCGCAAGCCGTGCCGCACCAAGCACAAGCCCGGCCCGCATGCGCTTGCCACCATTCAGGACAGCATAACGCATGGCATCAGCAAGACGTGGTGCCTGCATCGGCTGGGCGTTAAAAATCATGTCGAGCATATCTGCGCAGCGCGCCGCATCACTGGCAAGCTGCGTTTTGAAATCTGTCATTGAGGCAATCACTCTTCGCTGGCTGCGAACGGTGTTGTTTCAGTGGGCGCGGCGCCATCAGCTGGCAATTTGATCTGTTCGACCTTCATCCGCGCTTCTTCAAGGCGTGTCTGACAATGTGCTTTTAGCTGCGTGCCACGCTCAAACGCCTTGATGGCATCATCAAGCGAAACGTCGCCACGTTCCAGTGACGTGACAATCGTTTCCAACTCACGAAGTGCATCTTCAAAACTTATGGTTTCAAGATCGGCAGTTTTGGACTCGTTCTGGCTCATTCACCTACCCCTTACATTGGCGATATATTACTCGCCAGCAAGGGTTGTTGCAATGGATTTGACCATTTCCGAAATACGCTTTCGCACAAGTGGCTTTTCAATTGAATAATAGGTACGCACGAGTTCCAGAGTTTCACGACGCGCCATAGGATCCTTGATTTGCTCGTCCGTCAGATCCACAATATCCCCGCCTCGCGATACGCGACGTGGCGAACTTTGCATTGTATTTTCTGTCATATCGTCAAAGAAATAGTTAATCGGCACATCAAGAATCTGGCCGATATCCCACAAGCGTGACGCACTGATCCGGTTTGCACCACGCTCATATTTCTGTACCTGCTGAAAGGTGATGTTTAGCTCAGTGCCCAACTGTTCCTGACTCATCCCGAGCAAGGTTCGACGCAGACGAACACGTTTGCCAACATGCATATCTACGGCGTTATTGTTCGTTATGCGAAAATTTCGCTCGGTGCGTTCTTCATTCAAATTGGCCATAGAAATTATCTCCTACGATGTCTCCGTTTGCACCTGATGGAAAATTCTTTTACTAGCGGTTGTATCGGGCAGGTGCCAATTATTAAAACTATTAAAGTTTAAACTAATTTACTTTTTTACCAGCCCAAAAAATCAATCAACTATAGAATAGATAAGCGTCCAAAGCCGATAAAAGCGCCTGAGCAATTCCAGATTCAAATGTCGAATGGCCAGCACTGTCAATCAGTTGCAGTTTTGCGTTTTTACCCCAGCGATTAGCCAAATTAACAGCTGTCATCGGCGGACAAATTACATCATGGCGTCCCTGAATTATATTGATTTGCAGATGATGCACAAGCTTGAGGTTATTCATGATATGACCAGCAGGTATAAAACAGCCATTCATGAAGTAGTGTGCTTCAAGCCGTGCCATGGTTAGCGCCGATTTACCACTGACATAGCGTTGTTCAGCGCGCAAAGTAGAACAGGATGTTTCGTAGGATGACCAGCTGTTCGCCGCTGGCTGATGAATCTTATCATCATCACTCATCAACCGATGATAATAATTCTGTAACAGGTTAGCGCGTTCTTCAGGGGGCAGAAAATTCACAAAGCGTGCATGCGCTTCGGGAAAAAACCGCCCCATTTCGTATAAAAACCAGTCAACTTCGGCATCGCTACCCAGAAAAATGCCGCGTAAAATCAGGCCTTGAACATGTTCCGGATAGGCAATCGCATAGACAAGCGCCAAAGTGCTGCCCCATGATCCCCCAAAGAGCAGAAATTTATCAATACCAAGCTGTTTACGCAGGGATTCAATATCTTCAATCAGATGTAGCGTCGTATTGTCGTTTGTCCCGCCTAAAGGCGTAGACCGGCCTGACCCGCGTTGATCAAACAGAATCGCATGAAATTTGTTTGGATTGAATAAGCGCCGATGTACAGGTGAAATCCCAGCACCAGGCCCACCATGCAGAAATAGAACCGGTATGCCGTCCGGATTGCCGCATTGTTCAAAATAAATCTTGTGTGCGTCTTTTTCCAGCCAGCCCGTTTGAAAGGGCATAAGCGGGTCGAAAAGATCAATGTCCTGAATAAACGCGTTTGTCATATCAAAATATTGATCGTTTTCATTTTACATCCAAGAGGCAGGACAAAGGTAAGTGCTTCAGAACGAAATATGTTATGCCGCCTCGGCCATCATGTCTTCGAGTTTCAGCGCTGCAGCTTCCTGATCAATTTTTTCAATCGCAGCATATTCGCGCGCCAAGCGCTCTAACGCAGCCTGATACATCTGACGTTCGGAATAGGATTGCTCGGACTGATTGGTACGCCGGTGCAAATCGCGGACAACTTCGGCAATCGAAACCGGATCACCCGATTTGATCTTTGTTTCATATTCAGCCGCACGACGTGACCACATTGTACGACGAACACGTGCTTTGCCACGTAAAGTGGTAATCGCCTGATCCATCTGCTTGCTGGAGCTGAGTGTCCGAAGACCAAGTGTCTTGGCCTTTTCCATCGGCACGCGCAATGTCATGCGATCCTGTTCAAAGCGAACGACGAGCATTTCAAGTTCAATGCCCGCGACTTCACGTGTTTCGGTTCCAAGAATTCTGCCAACACCATGCGTTGGATAAACAACGAAATCGCCTTCTTCAAAGGCGGCGTCTGATTTACGTGCCATTTTGTTTCCCTAATGCTTGTTCTGAAACAAGCGTAGCCATAAGCCACTATGTTATATCGATATGCAACAGCCATATGTTGTCTGACATTTGAAAACCAGCACTAACACGCGCTGGCAAATCAGCATTGCGCAGACAGGATTTATTCAACGAAGCTGTAAATGCAGTAGTTATTATACACAAAATTAGCCATTTTGACAATCGCATCTATGCATAGCCAATGCGCCAACGCCAGCAACAGAATAGACGCTGTCTGTTGATCGCTGATTTGGTTATTTTCACTGTCGCTGAATGCTGCGGACTGGCCATATTGATTTACGGCCTAATCAGAAGCTAGTTACCTTTGCCGGGTGCCTTGGTGAAATATTTATCGAACTTACCAGTTTCGGTTTCGGCAGCTTTTGCATTTGGCATTTCATCAATTTTCTGGCCTATATTCGGCCAGATTTCAGACATTTCGCGATTTAAATCAAGCCATTTTTCGGCTTCAGGCTCGCTATCCGGCAAGATAGCTTCAGGCGGGCATTCAGGTTCACAAACGCCGCAATCGATACATTCATCCGGATGAATGACCAGCATATTTTCACCTTCATAAAAGCAATCTACCGGACATACTTCGACGCAGTCAGTATATTTGCAATTAATGCAGTTTTCATTGACGATATAGGTCATGATAGTCAATCCCGTAAGGCTGGAAGCGTAATTCGCTATGCTGTTTGCGACGTGATAATTTCTTAGCCCAGATATGATCAGGCTTCAAGACCCAGACGCGCACGCGCACTATTTGCCGCATGTCCAGACGCCACATCATCAATATAGAGCAATCCGGCAAGCCGACGCATAAGCTGGGCTTCGTAATCATGCAAAATGCCGTCAGCCAGCACCACCATCCAGATCATTTCCATGATGATAGCACGCTCTTCGGCATCTGCATCATTGCGGATCTGGCGCGTGATGCTGTGGATTTCGACACGGTCATCATAGTCTTTACGCGCTTTTTCAATCATATCATCAATGGTGTCAGGTGCCATTGATAACTGTTGTTCCAGCGCGGTGGCAATCGCGTTACGCTCGGCATCGCCAAGGGTGCCATCGGCCATGGCGGCCTCGATCAGAAGTCCGGCAACCGTTTTGGCCCATTCGGCATCATCATCCGGCGTTTCGGCAACATCGTTATAAGTTTGTACCCAGCTTGTCAGTTTATTTAGCATCTAGTCCTCGTCTGCCAGATGAATGGCTTTCAATTGATCCGTCTCGCGGCGTAATCTTTTGGTGGGGCGGCCGCTACCCTTAATCCGGTTCTCAAAACCCTGTCCGGTTTTATCTACAGTCCTGGTTTTGGCGACAGGCGGCGATAGATCATTATAAAGTGTAACGGCCTCGGTTGCCGGCCCACGACGTTGCCCCAGGGCTATAATCTCGATAACCCGCACATCATTCTGCTGCACAAAGGTCAGCACCTGACCCACCAGTGCCGCTCGATGCGGTTTGCTCATCACCTCGCCATTCAAGCGTAATTTGCC